>NZ_JBRRDW010000007.1:0-128061 GCF_056759895.1 Stenotrophomonas sp. STEN038 | reverse complement strand
ACGTGCCCACCCAAACAGCACTACAAATCCCACCAGCCGGCGGTCTGGGCCCGGCCTGCGGCGTGCGTTCCCAAGCCGCCCACCCCGCTGGCGGTCTGGGGCCCGGCACTACATGAAGCACAGCATACCCCTCCCCAGCCCTCCCCTTGCCTGCGGCAAAGGGAGGGAGCAATCAGGGGCCCAGCAGCTCAAAGCTCACCGCTTCGCCGCTCACCGACGAAGCGCATACCCACACATCGAACAGACCAGGCTCTGCTCGGTAGTCACCTTCCACGCCGGTGAAAGCGAGCTGCTGGCGGTCCAGACGGAACTCCACCTCCACCGATGCGCCTGCCGCTACAGCAACCTTCTGGAACGCCTTCAACTCGCGCACAGGGCGTACCCGGCTGGCGACGCGGTCGTGCACGTACAACTGCACCACTTCCTCACCCGCCACCGTACTGGTGTTGCGGACGTTGGTACGGATCACCAGCGCGCCATCCCAATCCAACTGCGGCGTGCTCAGGCGTGGCGTTTCATATTCAAAGCGCGCATAGCCGATGCCATGGCCGAATGCATACAGCGCCGTGTTCGGGAACTCGCGCCAGCGCGACTTGAACTCCGACATGGTTGGCAGCTCCGGGCGGCCGCTGCGCGGGTGACTGTAGAAGTACGGCTGCTGGCCCGAGGCATGCGGAAAGCTTACCGGCAGGCGCGCCGAGGGGCTGTAATCGCCGAACAGAATGTCCGCGACGGCATGGCCATTCTGCGTACCCAGATACCAAGTGACAGCGATGGCCTGTGCATCTCGCACCGCGCCTTGCAAGGCCAGCGCGCGACCATTGCGCAGCAACACCACCAGCGGCGTGCCGGTGGCGGCAACGGCTTCGGCCAACGCCTGCTGCGCAGGCGGCAAGGTGATCTCCACCCGCGATTGCGCTTCACCGCTATAGCGCTGCGGTTCGCCCACAGCCAGTACCACTACGTCGGCACGCTGTGCGGCGGCGACCGCGGCTTCGATGCCACCTTCCAGTGCTGCTTCCATGTCGCAACCGGCCACGATTTCCAGCGCGGCAGCGTCGCCAAGGGCAGCGCGAACGCCGCTTTCCAGCGTGACGTAGCGCGACTTGTCGCCAAACAAGGTCCAGCACCCTTCGATGTTGTCGCGGTCCTGCACGAAGGGGCCGATCAACGCAATCTTCTGGCCCTGCTTCTTCAACGGCAGCAGATCGCCCTCGTTCTTCAGCAGCACCACCGAGCGGCGCGCGGTGTCGCGTGCCAATGCATCGTGTTCGGCGATATGCGATTGATCGGCTTCGCGTGCCGGGTCCAGCGAACGGTAAGGATTATCGAACAGACCGATGGCATCCTTCAGACGCAGGATGCGGCGTACCGATTCGTCCAGCACCGCCATCGGCACTTCACCTGCGTGCACCAGACCTGCCAGATGCTGGTCGTAGAAACCGCTCTGCATGCTGAGGTCCAGCCCGGCCAGGAACGCCTTGCGGGTGGCATCCACTTCATCGGCGGCATAGCCGTGGGCGATCAGTTCCATGTCGGCGGTGTAGTCGGAAACCACCACGCCCTCGAACTTCCATTCCTTGCGCAGCAGATCAGTCAGCAGCGCGCGGTTGGCGCTGGCCGGCACGCCGTTGATGTCGTTGAAGGCACTCATCAGCGACAGCGCGCCGGCATCCAACGCCGCTTTGAATGGCGGCAGGTGCACATCGCGCAGGGTCTGCGGCGAGATATCCACCTGCGCGTATTCCATGCCTGCGGCAACCGCACCGTAGGCGGCGAAGTGCTTGGGCGTGGCAAGCAGCGAATCGGCGGCGGTCAGGTCATCGCCCTGGAAGCCACGCACGCGGGCAGAAGCGAACTCGCAGCCCAGCACCACGTCTTCGCCCGCCCCTTCGGCACCGCGTCCCCAGCGTTGGTCGCGGGCGATATCCACCGCCGGCGCATAGGTCCAGTGGATGCCGGCGGCAGTCGCTTCGATGGCGGTGGCGCGGGCAGTGCGGCAGGCCAGGTCCGGTTCGAAGCTGGCAGCTTCACCCAGCGGAATCGGGAAAACGGTACGCATGCCGTGGATCACGTCGGAGGCGAGGATGACCGGAATGCCCAGGCGGCTTTCTTCCAGCGCCACCTGCTGGATGCGCCGGCCCAGCTCGGCACCGACACCATTGAACAGCGAGCCGACCCGGCCGGAGCGCACCTGTTCCAGCACCTGCTCGGCATTGCGCACATTGGCCTCCGGGTTCACGTCCGGGGCGAACGGCCGGACCATGTCGGCAAATACGCTGAGCTGGCCGACCTTCTCGTCGACGGTCATGCGGGCGATCAGGGATTCAATGCGGTCGGGGGCCACCGGCAGTCCTTCATGTAAACGATTTCAAGCGGGTGATTCTAGCGCCACAAGCGTGAAGCGTTTACCGCATGGCTGCATCGGTAGTGCCGAGCCATGCTCGGCATTGCAGCTTTGGCCCCTCTCCCGCGCGCGGGAGAGGAGTTGGGGTGAGGGCAGCGTTTCGCGGGGAAAGCCCCTGCCGAGCATGGCTCGGCACTACAGAGCCCAGCTCCTGCTCAAAGCCCCTCTCCCGCAAGCGGGAGAGGGGTTGGGGTGAGGGCAGCGTTTCGCTGGGAAAGCCCCTGCCGAGCATGGCTCGGCACTACAGAGCCCAGCTTTTGCTCAAAGCCCCTCTCCCGCTTGCGGGGTGAGAAGGGCTGCTTGCGAACCAAAGGTTCGCAGCCATTCGAACGACCTTGCGCCAGCGCAAGGGCCGGGGCGCGGAGCGGGGGTTGGGGTGAGGGCAGCGTTTCGCTGGGAAAGCCCCTGCCGAGCATGGCTCGGCACTACAGTGCGTCAGCTGCGCTGCTCGCGGGCGGTCATCAGCATCGCATCGCTGGATTCCTGGAATACGTGCAAGCCGAACTCCGGCAGCATCGCCAGCAGGTGATCGAACATGTCCGACTGGATGGCCTCGTACTTGGCCCAGGCGGTCGAGGAAGTGAAGCAGTAGATCTCCAGCGGCAAGCCCTGCGGGGTCGGCGCCATCTGCCGCACCAGCAGGGTCATGTCCTGGTGGATGCCCGGGTTATGCCGCAGATACAGCTCCACATAAGCGCGGAACGTGCCCAGATTGGTCAGCCGACGCGAGTTGACCGGCTCCGGATGCGCCTGCGCCACCTGCGCATTCCACTGCTGTAGTTCCTGCTGCTTGCCCGCCAGATAATCATCCAACAGCGCGATCTGCCCCAACCGCTCCAATCCGCCCGCATCGAGGAAGCGCACGCTGTGCTGGTCCAGGTAGATCGAGCGTTTGATCCGGCGCCCGCCTGATTCCTGCATGCCACGCCAGTTCTTGAACGACTCGGTGACCAGCTTCTTGGTCGGAATGGTGGTAACGGTCTTGTCCCAGTTCTGCACGGTGACGGTGTGCAGCGCGATGTCGATCACATCGCCATCGGCGTTCTGGCTGGGCATCTCGATCCAGTCGCCGATGCGCACGCGGCCATCGCCGCTGATCTGCACGCTGGCCACCAGCGACAGGATGGTGTCCTGGAAGATCAGCATGAACACCGCCGTGGCCGCGCCCAGACCGGTGACCAGATGCAGCAGTTCCACGCCAACCAGGATCGCCACGATCGACAGGCCGGCAAACACGAACACCACGATCTTGATGACCTGCAGATAGCCCTTGATCGGCTTGTTGCGCGCATCGGCGCGGCGTTCATAGAAATCGTTGAAGGCATCCAGCGCGTGCGACACCGCCATCGCGATGGTCAGCACCGTCCACGCATGACACAGCGCCTTCAAACCCGTCACCAGACCCGGCGGCAGCTCCGGCACGATGCTCAAGCCAGCGGCAAGCACCACCGACGGCACGATGTTGGACAGCCGCGCGATCACCCGCAGCGGCTGCTTGGCGTTGTGATTGGGGCCGGAGAAGCGCTCGATCATCGAACGCAGGCCGCGCAGCAAAATGCGCTTGGTGAAGAAGTTGGCCAGCCATGCCACCAACAGCAGGCCCGCCAATACCACTGCCGGGTAGGCCATCGGATACGGCGCCAGCAGGTTCTCCAGCTGATCCAACCAACGAATTCCCATTACCGCCATCGCGCACTCTTCCTTTCAACTGTGTTGCAGAAACGCCCTGCCCGGCTGCAGAAATCCAGCGGACAGGAGAAAACCCAAGCCGCACACCGCGAAGGTGCGCAGCCTGATTGCAGCAGGTTCAAGCCTCGGCGCGGCTACGCTCGATGATCACGCCAACCGCACGCGCACCGCGCACCGCGCCGGGCTTGCTCAGCTTCAATCGCAGCCATTGCACGTTGAATTCGTCCAGCACGATCTGCGCGCAGCGCTCGGCCAGCGTTTCCACCAGGCCAAAATCAGAAGCGCGCACGAATTCCATCAGGCGCTTGCTGACGGCCTTGTAGTTCAGCGTGTCGACGATGTCGTCGCTGGCGGCGGGCTTGCGGTTGTCGAAGCCCATTTCAAGATCGAACACCAGGGTCTGGCGGATGCGCCGTTCCCAGTCGTAGATGCCGATCAGGGCGTCGATCTCGAGCCCTTCGATGAATACCTTGTCCATTGCATCTGTCGTATTGGATGAATACGACATGGTAACGGCAGCAGACTGAGCCTGCCGTGGACGGGCACGGCAGGCCTGCTTGTCAGCCCTGCAACGGCGGCAGCAAGGCCATGTCCCAACGCGGCGTCACCTTGATCTCGGCCGGGCCGTGCTGGCCGGCCTGCAGGCGCAGGGCACCGGCGAAGGCAATCATCGCGCCGTTGTCGGTGCACAGTGCCGGGCGCGGGAAGCAGACCCGGCCGCCGCGGCGCTGGGCATCGTCCTGCAGCTTGGCGCGCAGGCGCTTGTTGGCGCCAACACCACCGGCCACCACCAATACGTCGCAACCGGCCGCATCCAGCGCGCGGCCACACTTGATCACCAGCGTGTCGACCACCGCATCCTCGAAGCCGCGGGCGATGTCGGCGCGGGTCTGCTCGCTCTGGTCGCTGTCGCGCCAGGCCATCAGCACCTGGGTCTTCAAGCCGGAGAAACTGAAATCCAGCCCCGGCCGGTCGGTCATCGGCCGGGTGAACTTGTAGCGCCCCGGGGTACCGATCTCGGCCAGCGTGGCCAGCTGCGGGCCGCCCGGATACGGCAGGCCCATCATCTTGGCGGTCTTGTCGAAGGCCTCACCGGCGGCATCGTCGAGAGTCTCGCCGAGCAGGCGGTATTTGCCGATGGCGTCCACCGCGATCAGCTGGGTGTGGCCGCCCGAGACCAGCAAGGCCACGAACGGCGCTTCCGGCGGGTCGTCTTCCATCAGCGGGGCCAGCAGATGGCCTTCCATATGGTGTACGCCGATGGCGGGCACATCCAGGCCCCAGGCCAGCGAACGGGCCACACCGGCGCCGACCAGCAGCGCCCCGACCAGGCCGGGGCCGGCGGTATAGGCCACGCCCTCGATCTCGGAGATGGCGATGCCGGCCTCGTCCAGGGTCTGCCGGATCAGCGGCAAGGTCTTGCGCACGTGGTCGCGGCTGGCCAGTTCCGGCACCACGCCGCCGTATTCGGCGTGCAGCGCGATCTGGCTGTAGACGGCATGCGCACGCAGCGCTGCCGCCCCGGAAAGTGAGGTGTCGTAGACGGCTACGCCCGTCTCATCGCAGGATGATTCAATGCCGAGAACTTTCATAAGGCGTATTGTGGACCTCTCTGAGGCCCCCGCCAAATCCCGGGGGTTGCACGTCCGCGCAAAGGGACTATAATGCGCGGCTCACCGGGTGTGTCCCGGTTTTCTACAGAGTCCCCGGAGATTCCATGCCCAGCGTTAAAGTCCGCGAGAACGAGCCCTTTGAGTTTGCTCTTCGCCGCTTCAAGCGCACTTGCGAAAAGGCCGGTGTGCTGGCCGAAACCCGCAAGCGCGAGTTTTACGAAAAGCCGACCCAGGAACGCAAGCGCAAGGCTGCTGCAGCCGTGAAGCGCCAGCTGCGTCGTTCCTCGCGCGACGTCACCAAGCGTCAGCGCCTGTACTGATCGTACGCAACTCCTGAACGGGGGGCTCTGGCCTTCCGTACTGGGGTGAAAGCCGGCACGCGCAAGCGTAGCCGGCTTTTTGCGTTCCAGACGCCAGCAATGTTGACGTCTCCTCCCCGTATTCCCGACCCAAAGAGGTGCTCCATGAGCCTGAAGCAACAGCTGACCGAAGACATGAAGGCCGCCATGAAGAGCGGCGACAAGCACTCGCTGGGCGTGATCCGCCTGATCAATGCCGCCATCAAGCAGCGCGAAGTGGACGAGCGCATCGAGCTGACCGACGCCGACGTGATCGCCGTGCTGGACAAGATGGTCAAGCAGCGCAAGGACTCGGTCACCCAGTTCGAAGCCGCCAACCGTGAAGACCTGGCCGTGATCGAGCGCGACGAAATCGTCGTGATCGAGCGCTATGTGCCGGCCAAGATGGGCGAAGCCGAGATCCAGGCTGCGATTGACGCCGCCAAGGCCGAGACCGGCGCCAGCAGCGCTGCCGACATCGGCAAGCTGATGGGCGCGCTCAAGCCGAAGCTGGCTGGCCAGGCCGACATGGGCCTGGTGTCCAAGCTGGTCAAGCAGGCTCTGGCTGGCTGATTTCAGCTGCCAAGGTTGTGCGACAAGGCCCGCCACGTGCGGGCCTTGCTGTTTCTGCCCTTCCGCCATTTGTGGGAGCGGCATAAGCGGCGAAGCCGGCAACGCTGGAATCACCGACCGGCCTGCAATCTGATGAATCTGTGGCTTCGCGGCTGACGCCGCTCCTACATTTCCGTGCATTGCCGGGAAAGCCCCTGCCGAGCATGGCTCGGCACTACGGGTGTGTGCCGATTTGGCCGCCGAGGACCACCCCATTCACCCGCCCCGAAGACCGGCTTTGCTAGAACAGAGCCCTGCCTTCACGCGATCCATCTGATGCCTGCACCCCGCCCCACCCTGCATTCGCTCAAATCCCGGCTGGAGATGCTCCAGCAAAGCCTGCCGGCTGCCTTGGTGCGCCGCTTCGTCGAAACCGACGTGATGACCCAGGCGGCATCGCTGGCCTTCTACACCTTGCTGTCGCTGGCGCCCCTGCTGGTCCTGCTGCTGTGGCTGACCGCCTCACTGTACCCACCAGCGCAACAGACACTTATCGACCAGATCGGCTCGCTGGCCGGCCCCAGCGTGGCCGAGGTGGCACGCACGGTGATCACCAATGCCAGCGAGCAACCGGACCTGGGTTCGTTCGCCGGCATCTGGAGCCTGGTGCTGCTGTTCATCGGTGCCACGGTGGTGTTCGCCCAGCTGCAGGCGGCACTGAACCTGATCTTTCGTACCGATTCCAAGCGCTTCGAAGGCATCTTCGGCTGGTTGAAGAAGCGGGTGTTCTCGGCCGGCGTGGTGCTGGCGCTGGGCTTCCTGCTGATCGTGTCGATGGTGGCCACCACCGCGCTGCAGGTGATCTTCTCGCATCTGCCTTCCGCCCTGCCGGCGGTTGGGTACATCACCACCCTGCTGCTGTACGCACTGGGCTTTGCCTTCCTCTACCACTACCTGCCGGACCGGCCGGTGGACTGGCGACAGGCCTTCCTCGGCGGCGTGATCACCGCAGTGCTGTTCACTCTGGGCCGCTATGCAATCGGCCTGTACATCGCCAACGCCGCGCCGGGCAGCGCCTACGGCTCGATGGGAACGCTGGTGATCATGCTGGTGTGGATCTACTACGCCAGCGTCGTGTTCTTTGGTGGCGCGCTGATCACCGCGGTGATCGACGAGCGGGCGTATGCGCGGCGGAAGGTGGCGGCTGAGCCTGAGGTTGATGTTGGGGCTTTGGACTGACGGCAAGAGCAGAAGCAAAAAGCACCCCTCCCCAGCCCTCCCCTTCGCTACGCGAAAGGGAGGGACAGAAGCCACTCCCTCCCTTTGCCGAAGGCAAGGGGAGGGTTGGGGAGGGGTAGCTTCAGGCCTTTGACTGAAAACCATCAAGCCCAACAGCCAGCCAGCACCAGCCCAGCCTAGTACACTCCCCTTCCCCCCTTTCATCGCGCTCCGCCAACCGGCGGCGCTATCGATTTGCCGCATGGCCCGACTTCCCGACGCGTTCATTGACGACCTGCTGGCCCGCACCGACATCGTCGAAGTGGTGGGCTCACGTGTGCCGCTCAAGCGCCAGGGCAAGGAATACGCGTCGCGCTGCCCGTTCCATGACGAGCGCTCGGCTTCGTTCACGGTCTCGCCGACCAAGCAGTTCTATCACTGCTTCGGCTGTGGCGCGCATGGCACGGCGATCAGCTTCCTGATGAATTACGACCGCCTCGAGTTCCTCGATGCGGTGGATGAACTGGCCAAGCGCGTGGGCATGGAGATCCCGCGCGAAACCAATGCGCGCACGCCACAACAGCAGGACGACAGCCGCGACCAGTATTCGGCGCTGGATGCCGCCACCCGCTTCTTCCAGAAGCAGCTGGAGGGCAACGACAAGGCCCGCGCCTACCTCGATGGCCGTGGCGTCGATGCCGATACCCGCGCACGCTTCTCCATCGGCTATGCGCCGGATGGCTATAGCGCGCTGAAGGACGCGCTGGGCAAGGACGAGCGGCGCATGAAGCTGCTCGAACGCGTCGGCCTGTTCTCCAAGAACGACCGCGGCCACGTCTACGACAAGTTCCGCGACCGGGTGATGTTCCCGATCTTCGACCGCCGTGGCCGCGTCATCGCCTTCGGCGGCCGCGTGATGGAGAAGGACGACGGCCCCAAGTACCTCAACTCGCCGGAAACCGCACTGTTCCACAAGGGCCGCGAACTGTACGGCCTGTGGCAGGTACGTCAGGCCAACCAGAAGATCGAACGCCTGATCGTGGTTGAAGGCTATATGGACGTGGTCAGCCTGTTCCAGTTCGGCGTCACCCAGGCGGTGGCGACGCTGGGCACGGCGACCACGCCCGACCATGCCGAGCTGCTGTTCCGCAACGCACCGGATGTGTACTTCTGCTTCGACGGTGATGCCGCCGGTCGCCGCGCCGGTTGGCGCGCACTGGAGTCGGTGCTGCCGCGCATGAAGGATGGCCGCCAGGCCTTCTTCCTGTTCCTGCCAGATGGCGAGGACCCGGACACCATCGTGCGCAAGGAAGGTGCCGATGCCTTCGATGCGCGACTCAAGCAGGGCACGCCGCTGTCGCAGTTCTTCTTCGACGAGCTCAGCCGCGAGATCAACCTCGGCACGCTGGACGGCAAGGCACGTCTGGCCGAGCGCGCAAAACCAATGCTGGCGCAGATTCCCGATGGCGCTTTCGGCGACCTGATGAAGCAGGAGCTGGCGCGCCTGACCGGTATCGGCAGCCCTAGCGCCGCCGCAGCCCCTGCAGCGCGGCCACCAATGCGCAGCAACGCCGTGCCTGCGCAGAAGCGCAGCCTGGTGCGTGCGGCCATTGCCATCCTGTTGCAGCAGCCTTCGCTGGCGATGAGCCTGGAAGGTCACCACGCCATCGGCGGCCTGCGCCTGCCCGGCATCGAGCTGCTGGTCGAGTTGTTGAACCTGGTGCAGCAGCGCCCGGACATCAGCACCGGCGCCCTGCTCGAGCACTTCAACGAGCGCGAAGAACAGGCCGCATTGCACAAGCTGGCCGCGCAGGCCCTGCCCGGCGATGAAGCGATGTGGGCACAGGAACTGCAGGACGCCGTGCTGCAGCTGGAGAAGCAACTGCTGACCCAGCGTCTGGACGAACTGCAGGCCAAGCAACGCCAGCAAGGTCTGGACGACACCGACAAATACGAACTGCGCGAGCTGCTCAAGGCCCGCGCCAGCCTGCGTCTCTGACATCTGCAACGGAGCACTGCATGTACATCTATCGCCTGTCACTGCTCCTCTCACTGCTGCTCGCCGCCAACGCCTTCGCTGGCGATGCAACACTGCGTCAGCCGCGTCCCGATCTGATCACCGCCGGCCAGCCCAGCGCGCAGCAGCTGCGCGAGGCCGCTGCCAATGGCGTCACCACCGTCATCGATCTGCGTCGCGCCGATGAAGATCGCGGCTACGACGAGGCCGCCTTGGCCGAACAACTCGGCCTGCGCTATGTGCGCCTGCCGATCGCCGGTGCCGGCGACATCACCGTAGCCAATGCGCGCACGCTGGACCGACTGCTAAAGCAGGACGGCGGCAAGACCCTGCTGCATTGCGCCTCCTCCAACCGCGCTGGTGCACTGCTGTCGTTGATCGACGCACGTATCAATGGCGCGTCGGTGGACGACGCCCTCACGTTCGGCCGTGACGCCGGCATGACGTCACTCGAGCCCGCTGCACGCGCTGCGTTGGAAACACCCATACCCTGATCAGGAGGCATTGCCGACATGACCCGCTGGTGGTCGCGACTGCGACCGGACAACTTCACCCTCGCCCTGCTCGCCACTGTCGTCCTGGCCAGCGTGTTGCCGCTTACCGGCGCCGCCGCCAAGGGCTTCGACCACTTCACCGATATCGCCATCGCCGCGCTGTTCTTCCTGCACGGCGCGCGCCTGCCGCGTGAATCCATCGTCGCCGGGCTACTGCACTGGCGCCTGCATATCACCATCCTCGCCTGCACCTTCGTGCTGTTCCCGCTATTGGGATTGGCGATGAAGCCTCTGGCCGGCTGGGCGCTGACACCTGAGCTCTACATCGGCGTGCTGTTCCTGTGTGCCCTGCCCTCGACCGTACAGTCCTCGATTGCCTTCACTTCGATTGCCGGTGGCAACGTGCCTGCAGCCGTGTGTGCCGCTTCGCTGTCCAGCATCCTCGGCGTGTTCCTGACCCCGCTGCTGATGACCGTGTTGGCAGGTTCACAAGGCGGCATGGCCAACCCGCTGCATGCCGTCGGCGCGATCATGCTGCAGCTGCTGGTGCCATTCGTGCTCGGTCACCTGCTGCGGCCGTGGATTGGTGGCTGGATCGAGAAGCGCCGCGGCCTGCTGCGTTACACCGACCAGGGCACAGTGCTGCTGGTGGTGTATGCCGCCTTTGGTGAATCGGTGAGTGAAGGCCTGTGGAGCAAGACCCCGCCGCTGTCCTTGCTGGCTGCTGCGCTGGTTGCGATTGTGTTGTTGGCCATCGCCATGCCCGGCATCACCTGGCTGGCACGACGACTGGGTTTCAACCGCGCCGACCAGATCACCATCATGTTCTGCGGCTCCAAGAAGAGCCTGGCTACCGGCGTGCCGATCGCCAAGGTCCTGTTTGCTGGCGGCAGCCTAGGCGCGATTGTGCTGCCGATCATGATCTACCACCAGATCCAGCTGATCGTCTGCTCGATGGTGGCGCAGCGGTATGCGAAGCAGAATGCTGGAGCAACCCAGCAATAATCGACACCGAAGTTGGTAGTGCCGAGCCATGCTCGGCAGGGGCGTTGCCCGTGATCATGCAGGCCTGCGGTTGTTGTAGGAGCGGTGTGAGCCGCGAAGCCACCAATGCATCCAATAGCAGCGCGCACTGCAATCAAACATTCCGTGATTGCAGTTTCTCCCGCAACCGGAACGACCATCAGCTTCGCGGCTTACGCCGCTCCTACAAAAAAAAGGCCGGCGAATGCCGGCCTTTTCATTGCTCGATCACAACCAGGGCAATAGCCAGTGGTCGACCAGCAGGAAGGCGAACAGCGCCATCAGGTACACGATGGAATAGCCGAACATCTTCATGTTGAACATCTCGTCCGGCGGGTTCTGCATCTTCCATGCGTACCAGAGGAACACGATGTTCAACACCGTTGCCCCACCCAGGTAGAACATGCCACTCATGTCGATGGCCACCGGCAGCAGCGTCACCACCGCCAGCACCACCGAGTACGCCAGGATCTGCTTGCGCGTATGCGGCACGCCGTGGGTCACCGGCAGCATCGGGATCTCGGCCTTGGCGTAGTCAACGCGGCGGAAGATCGCCAGCGCCCAGAAGTGCGGCGGAGTCCAGATGAAGATGATCAGCACCAGCAACGAGGCGTAGGCCCAATCCGAGCTGCCCTGCATGCCGGTGATCGCCGCCCAGCCCAGCAGCGGCGGCGTTGCACCCGCCAAGCCACCGATGACGATGTTCTGCGAGGTCGCGCGCTTCAGGTAGACGGTGTAGATCACCGCATAACCAATCAGCGAGGCGAAGGTCAGCACCGCGGTGATCACGTTCACCCACAGCACCAGGATGGTCATCGACAGCGCGGTCAGCGCGCCGGCAAACACCAGCACCTGCCGCGGCGAGACCTTGCCGACCACCAGGGGCCGCCATGAGGTACGTGCCATCTGCGCGTCGATGCGCGCATCCAGCAGTTGGTTGATCGCCGCTGCGGCAGAGGCCGACAGCCAGATGCCAAGGAAGCCGAGCAGACCGGTCACCACCTGTGCGGTGGTTGGCAGGCCAGGAATGGCCAGGCACATGCCGACCAGGGCGGTGAACACAATCAGTGCCACCACCTTCGGCTTGGTCAGGTCCCAGTAATCACGCCATGTTGTACGCATCATTCACTCCGGGGCGCGCAGCCGCGCCAGCAGCGTGACCAATACAAACAACAGGGCAACCGCACCGCCGCTGTGCATCACCGCAACGGCCAACGGCAATGCCAGTTTGACGTTCAGCACGCCCAGCGTGACCTGCAACAGCACCAACGCGATCAGCATGCTCGCCCAGCCGCGCATGCCCGGCAGTCGGTACATGCGTACCGACAGCACCAGCAGATACAGCGCCACCAATACCGCGAACATGCGGTGCGCCATCTGGATGGCGATACGCGAGGCGCCATCGAGCACGCCGCCTTCGTAATCCACGCCGATGCCACGCCACAGGGTGAAGCCTTCGCTGTAATTCTGCTGCGGCCACCACTGGCTGACACAGCGCGGGAAGTTGTCCAGCGAGGCACTGCCACCGCCGCAGGCCAGTGCCGCGTAGTTGGCGCTGACCCAACCGCCAAGCGCGATCTGCAGCACGACCACGGCAACCGCACCGCGCAGCCACCAGCGCAGGCGAGGTTCCTCGGCCAGGGTGATCGGCAGGTGCGTGGCCTTCCACGCCATCCACACCAGCATGCCGAACATCAGCATGCCGCCGAGCAGGTGGCCCATCACCACGATCGGCTTGAGCAGCCAGGTGACCGTCCACATGCCGAGCAGGGCCTGGAACACCACCACCGCCAAGGTCAGTACGGCAGCACGCGCCAGATCGATGTTGGACCAGCGCAGCGCCGCCAGCAGCAGGATCGCTTCACCGCCGATGGCGAGCACGCTGGAGGCCACGTGTTCGCCGCGCATATACAAGGGAATTGCCAAGGCCACCAGCGCCGAGGCGGTGACGATCTGGGCAATGCCGCGCTTGCGCCGACGCGCTGCCAGCAATGCCAGCGTCAGCACTTCAACGCCGAGCAGACCGGCCAGGAAACGGTGTACCTGCTCGCGCCAGGCCTTGTGGGTTTCCAGCGGACGGATCTCGCTGGCCACGTGTTGGGCAGCTTCCATCTGCGTCTGCGGCCAGGTGACACGGCCATAGCAGGTGGGCCAATCCGGGCAGCTCAGGCCGGCATCGGACAGGCGCACGAACGAGCCGAACATGATCGTGCTCGCCGTCATGATCAGTGCGAACCACGCCAGTCGGTGGAAATTGCGGTACAGCGCCGGACGCGCGGAGGCATTCATCGAACGGAACTCACATCAGTTTCAACAGCTTGGACAGATCAGCCCGCAATCCACCCGGTTCAAAACCCGGCGCATAACGGAATACCACAAAGCCATTGGGATCAATCACATACACCGGGATTCCAGCCGGGTCATCAACCCCCGGCAGCTTGCCCCGGAACGCAGGCTGGGGCTGCAGCACCTTCAGTGCCGGCGTCGCAGCCACCTGTTCGGGCGGCGTACCCAGCCACAATATCTCGACATTATCCGCGTTATGCCCGAACAACTGCCACACCTTGTCCAATTGCTGCGACAAAGTGACGCAGGCAGGTGCACAGTCAGCCGGCGGTGCCAGCAGGATGCGCCAGTGGCGCTCGCCGGGGTTCCACTCGTAGGCCTGGCCATTGGCCAGATACAGCTGCTCGCTGCGCAGGTCCAGCGCTGGCTGCAGCAGCTCGCCGTGGTGGCGGTTGATCTGCGGTGTCCAACCGGAGAAGCGCAGGATGCCGGCCAGCGCCATCGAGCCGAAGAACATGGCGAAGATCAGCAGCAATACCCGGCGACCGCGGTTGCGGGTGGCGAGCTGGTCGGGGGTGAGTGCGTTCATGGCTGGGGTCTTTTCGAGCTGGCTATGGGGAGTGGCTGGGTGCGAAAGCGGGGGCTGTGACAGGGACTGGAACTGGAGCTGGAGCTGGAGCAAAGGCTGAAAGCACCCCTCCCCGGCCCTCCCCTTCACCTTCGGTGAAAGGGAGGGGGGAATTCAACGGCAAAGGCAGGAGCGACCGCGCGGCAATCTGCCCCCTCCCTTGCGCGCAGCGCAGGGGAGGGTTGGGGAGGGGGGCTTTGGCTTTGGCTTCGAGCGAGCTCCAACCTACCCCGCATTCCCAACTCCCGCCTTCCGCCGCTTCTTGAACTGCAACACCAGCGCAATCAACAACACCGCCAAAGCCATCGCGAACCACTGCACCGCATACCCAAGATGCCGCGAAGGCGGCAAGGTATTCGGCAACAGGTCCAGGTCACGCGCATAGCCCAGCGGCAAGGCCGGATCCAGTCGCAGCACCTTCGGCGCCAGCACGGCGCCGCCCAGGCCGAGCTGCGCGGCAATCGCCGGCAGGTCGATCCGCGTCGCCAACCAGGTCTGTGGTTGCTTGGCCGCAGTCAATGCCGGGCCCAAAGCGATGCCAGTTGCCGGCGCAGGTGCCCACAGGCCCTGCAGCGCTTGTGTGCCCTGTTCCGCGCGGATCAGCGGCAAGCTGCGGTCGGCGGGCAGCGGCAGCCAGCCGAGGTCGACCAGTACCACCACACCGTTGGCGGCGCGCGCAGGCTGGTAGACCTTGATGCCCGCTCTGCCTTCGCGCAGCTGGTTGTCCAGCAGCACGCTGCCGGGCAGGAACTGCAGCTGGTCCTCTACCCAATGCAGAGAGTCCGGCGTGGATGCCGCCTGGGCAAGCGTTATCGCCGCCGCGCGGGTCGGCGGCAACTGCGCAAGCAAGGCCTCTTTCTGCTGCATGCGCTGCAGCTGCCAAACGCCCAGCGCGCAGAACAACGCGGCCACCAGCACCGCCATCGCCCAGCCGAAGATCGCCGTGTGCTGTCGCGTCATGACAAGCTGCCGCCAAGCGGGTGATATAGCACTGCCCTTCCACCCTTCGAGCCACGCATGAATGATTCGTTGAAGACCTTGCTGGTAATCGCATTCTTGATCGTCATCGTCTGGAATCTTGGTGCCGGCCTCTATTACCTGATGATCGATCGCGGCCAGACCAAACGGACGGTCAATGCGTTGACGCGACGTATCGCGCTGTCAGTGGTGCTGATCCTGCTGGTTGCCCTGAGCATCTACATGGGCTGGATCAAGCCGCACGGTGTGGGCGGTTGAACATCGCAGCAGCCGCACTGCATTGCAGCGCAGCTGCCGGTACTTGTTACAGCACATAGACAAACAGGAACAGCATCAGCCACACCACGTCGACGAAGTGCCAGTACCACGCGGCCGCTTCAAAACCAAAGTGGTTGTCACGGGTGAAGTGGCCCTTGGCTGCGCGGAACCACATCACGATCAGCATGATGGTGCCCAGCAGCACGTGCGCGCCGTGGAAGCCGGTCAGCATGAAGAAGGTGGAACCGTAGATGCCCGATCCCAACGTGAGGTTCAATTCCTTGTAGGCGTGGATGTATTCCTCGGCCTGGAAGAACAGGAACACGCAGCCCAGCAGCACCGTGGCGCCCAGCCAGATCAGCAGCTGCTTGCGGTTGCCGGCCTTCAGCGCGTGATGGGCAATGGTCAGGGTCACGCCCGAGGTCAACAGGATCAGCGTATTGAGCAGTGGCAGGCCCCAGGCCGGAATGGTCTGGAAGGCGCCGCCGATATCGGCCGGGCCATTGGTCGGCCACGCTGCCGAGTAGCCATCCCACAGGTATTCGTTGGTGAGTACGCCATGGCCTTCACCACCGAGCCAGGGCAGGCCCATGTTGCGGGTGTAGAACAGCGCGCCGAAGAAAGCAGCGAAGAACATCACCTCGGAGAAGATGAACCAGATCATCCCCATCCGGAACGAGCCATCCACCTGCCGGTTGTAGTTGCCGCCCTCGGATTCGCGGATGACGTCACCGAACCACAAGAACAGGGTGAACACCATCATCGCCACGCCGATGAAGAAGGCCGCGCGGCCCCAGCTGGCGTCGTTGAGCCAACTGGCTACCCCGACCATCATCACCAGCATCGCGATCGATCCTACAAACGGCCATTTGCTGCTGCTTGGCACGAAGTAGACGTTGGGATCAGGGGTGTTATGGGCCATGGCGTTGCTTCCGGGTCCGTGATCAGGGAGCTGCATGCGCAGCGGCCGCGGCAGTTGCCGGGGCCAGCTGTTCGGTCAGCGCATCATTCTTGTAGAAGGTGTAGGACAAGGTGATCGTGTTGACGTCGGCCGGCAGGTCCGGGTCGACGATGAAACGTACCGGCATGTCGCGCTTCTCACCGGCCTGCAGGGTCTGCGCGGTGAAGCAGAAACATTCGGTCTTGTTGAAGTAACCCGAAGCACGCGCTGGCGCCACCGACGGCACCGCACTGCCAACCAGCGCGCGGTCGCTGTCATTGCGGGCGTAATACAGGGCTTCGTTCAACTCGCCCGGCACCACGTCCATCGTCAGCTTTTCCGGATGGAAGGCCCACGGCAGCTTGGAGTTCACGCCGCCATCGAACTCCACCCGCACGGTGCGCTTGCCGGTAGTCGCATGTGCATTGGCTTCATGCGTGGTAGCGCCACGCTCCAGGCGCACGCCGAATACTTTTTCGCAGGCGATGCGGTACAGCGGCACCAGCGAGAAGGTCAACACGAACACCGCAAACGCCACGCCGATCAGCCGGCCAAGGCCGGCATTGGGCTTGGGTGCGGGAGCCGGCGCGGTCAACTCGCCAGCACCCCGGACAGGATGAAGCCGACGTAGACCGCCACCGCGATCAGGCCGACCACCAGCGCGGTGCGCCGCGAACGGCGCCTGCGCAGGGCCAACTCTTCAGCCTGGAAATGGTCGTTGCTGCTCATTGCCGGCCTCCTCAATGGGTCACGTCGTCATGCGCCAGATCGCCCGGCTTGATCACCGGCGGCACGGTGAAGGTGTGCGCGGGCGCCGGTGACGGAATGGTCCACTCCAGGCCCTTGGCGCTTTCCCAGGCACGCGCTTCTGCACGCTTGCCGTTGCGCAGCGAGGACAGCAGGATCGCCGCCATCATGAACGGCGTGGCGAACATGCCGAATGCACCGATCGAGCTGATCAGGTTCCAGTCGGCGAACACCGGGTTGTAGTCAGGGATGCGTCGCGGCATGCCGGCCAGGCCGAGGAAGTGCTGCGGGAAGAACAGCAGGTTGACGAACACCATCGTCCACCAGAAATGGAACTTGCCCCAGAACTCGTTGTACATGCGACCGGTCCATTTCGGCCACCAGTAGTAGACCGCGGCAATCAGCGCCAATACCGCGCCGGTCACCAGCACGTAGTGGAAGTGCGCCACCACGAAATAGGTGTCGTGGTACTGGTAGTCGGCCGGCACGATGGCCAGCATCAGGCCGGAGAAACCGCCGATGGTGAACAGAATGACGAAGGCGATGGAGAACAGCATCGGCGTTTCAAACGTCAACGAGCCCTCCCACATCGTGCTGACCCAGTTGAACACCTTCACACCGGTCGGGATCGAGATCAGCATCGTGGCGAACATGAAGTAGATCTCACCACCCAACGGCATGCCCACCGTGAACATGTGGTGGGCCCACACGATGAACGACAGGAAGGCGATGGCGGCAGTCGCATAGACCATCGCCTGGTAACCGAACAGCGGCTTGCGGCTGAAGGTCGGCAGGATCTCGCTGACCACGCCGAATGCCGGCAGGATCATGATGTAGACCTCGGGGTGACCGAAGAACCAGAAGATGTGCTGGAACATAACCGGGTCACCGCCACCGGCGGCATTGAAGAAGCTGGTACCGAAGAACTTGTCGGTCAACAGCATGGTCACCGCGCCAGCCAGCACCGGCATCACCGCGATCAGCAGGAAGGCGGTGATCAGCCAGGTCCAGCAGAAGATCGGCATCTTCAGCAGGTCGATACCCGGTGCGCGCATGTTGAGCACGGTGGCGATGATGTTGATCGCGCCCATGATCGAGCTGACACCGGCCACGTGGATGGCGAACACGCTGAAGGCAACGTTGTAGCCACCCTGCAGCGACAGCGGCGGATACAGCGTCCAGCCGCCGGCCGGCGCACCACCGGGCAGGAACAAGGTCACCAGCAGCATGCCGAAGGCCACCGGCAGCAACCAGAACGACCAGTTGTTCATGCGCGGCAGCGCCATGTCGGGCGCGCCGATCTGCAGCGGGATCATCCAGTTGGCGAGGCCGACGAAGGCCGGCATCACGCCACCGAAGATCATCACCAGTGCATGCACGGTGGTCATCTGGTTGAAGAACTCGGGCTTGACGAACTGCAGGCCGGGTTGCGCCAGCTCCAAGCGGATCACCACGCTCATCGCCGCACCGATGATGAACATCGTGAAGCTGAAAAGCAGGTACAGCGTGCCGATGTCCTTGTGGTTGGTGGAGAAGAACCAGCGCTCGAAGAAGCCCTGTTGGTGGCCGTGGTGATCGGAGTGGTCCACTGCGGTATTCGCCATTGCAACTACACCTCGTTATGCGTTTTCAGGCATCGCGCCGGTGGCACCGGCACGCAGTGGTATCAGGCAGCGGCCGCCGCTGGTGCGGCGGGGGTTGCTTCCGGTTGCGTTGCTTGGGGCGCCGCGGCGGGTGCCGGTTCGGCGACAGGCGCAGGCACGACTTCTGCAGGCGCGGCAGGCGCCGGCTTGCGCGAGGCCAGCCAGGACTTGAACTCGTCCTTGGACACGGCCTTGACCACGATTGGCATGAAGCCGTGGTCCTTGCCGCACAGTTCCGCGCATTGGCCGCGGTACACGCCTTCGGTTTCGATGTTGGTCCAGCGCTCGTTGATGAAGCCCGGCACGGCGTCCTGCTTCCAGCCCAGCGCCGGTACCCACCACGCATGGATCACGTCGTCGGAGGTGATGACGAAACGCACCTTGGTATCCACCGGCAGCACCAGTGGGTTGTCCACGTCGAGCAGGTAGTGCGGATCGCTGGCCATGGTCGGCACGCTGCCGCTCTGCCGCACTTCGTCGGACTTGCGATCGAGGCGGCTGGTGAAGACCACGTCTTCACCGAGGTATTCGTACTTCCACATCCACTGATAGCCGGTGATCTTCACCGTCATCTCGGAATCGCGGGTGTCGTACATGGCGATCAGCTTGGCGGTGGCCGGCCAGGCCATCACCACCAGGATGACGATGGGAATGACGGTCCAGATGATCTCCGCCTTGGTGTTGTGGCTGAACTGCTTGGCCACCGCACCCTTGGACCTGCGGAACTTGAACATGGCGTAGGCCATCGCGCCGAACACCAGCACGCCGATGACGCTACACACCCACAACGCCACCATGTGTGCGTCCCACGCCATACGCGAGGTATGGGTGACGCCCTTGCCCATGTTGAGTTGCCATTCCTTGGGATCGGCTGATTGCGCCCATGCTGCCTGCGCCGACAGCATCATCGCTGCCGCTGCCAAACCGTGTTTCAACTTCGCGCCCCACACGCTGCTTTGCTTCATTGCCTAGACCCTTGACGTCATCGGTTGCTGCCATTGCTGGCTGCGAGCAAGCCTTCAAGTGTCACCGCAAGTTCCCGACGTTCCACGGGCGCGAGGAAACTCCCCACTTCCACCCACTTGCCGCTGGAAACCAGCAGGACCCGTTCCTTCCCGGTCACCACCCGCACCCAGTACGGGTGTGCGCGGAATACCGGCGAAACTCCGGCCGCGGGAATCACTTCCACGCAGTCCGGTCCTACCCGGATCTCTTCCCGGCGATTGCTGCTTCGCCAACATGCGCGCAGTGCAGCTGCCACCAGAAAGCCATGCAACAACGCGAAGACAGGGGCCAGGCGGTTGCCGGACAGCCAAGCCAGGCCGGCCGCGAACACCATCACTCCTGCCAACGCCGCAAACAACTGGACGAACTGCCGAGCACTGAGTGCCCGTGGGGGGTGCAGTAACAACTGCGTCCCTGAGCCATCGGAATCTTGCCGAAGCACCTGGATCATCGCAGCCGCGTCCATACCGCGGAAATCGAGTTCGATGGTAGCCCTGCCCACACACGCCCGGCAAGCTTCCATTCATCAACGTCGAGAATGCTGCAGTGCACATCAAAACTGTGCCCATATCGCCCAAGGCCGTCGATTTATTTGCCGGAATCAGCACAAATGAATCTGATCCGTTAATTATTGCGAAAGCGCCCACAGGCCAGCGCTTTTGCGCCGCAAACAGATGCTCTTAGGGGACTAGGAAATCCGCCACCGAAGATTAAAATGGCCGAATCCAACTGTGGCCGAGCGCATGAACGCAACACCTTCTCCTGATGTCGCATCCCCAACGTCGCCGGCCCCGCCGCTGCTGACACCTGAGCTGCCGCCGGCGCCGCCCGCGCTGCGCCAGGCCATCACCGATGCATGGCTCGAGGACGAAACCAGCCACGTCCGCGAACTGCTGGAGCAGGCGCGCCTGCCGGCCGCCGAACAGGCGCAGGTACAGGCCACTGCCGCCGACCTGGTGCGCCGCGTACGTGCCCGTTCCAAGAACCAGGGCGCGATCGAAGCCTTCATGCGCCAGTACGACCTCGGCAGCGAGGAAGGCGTGCTGCTGATGTGCGTGGCCGAAGCCCTGCTGCGCATTCCGGACCAGGAAACCGCCGACAAGCTGATCCGCGACAAGCTGGGCGAAGCCGACTGGAAGCGCCACATGGGCCAGTCCGATTCGGTGCTGGTCAATGCCTCCACGTGGGGCCTGATGCTGACCGGTCACCTGGTTGACCTGGCCGATGCCACCAAGCGCGACGTGCATGGTGCGTTCAAGCGTCTGATCGGCCGCGTTGGCGAGCCGGTGATCCGCCTGGCCGTGCGTCAGGCAATGAAGATCATGGGCCACCAGTTCGTCATGGGCCGCACCATCGACGAAGCGCTGTCGCGCTCGCACAAGGGCGACAACAGCAACTACCGCTATTCCTTCGACATGCTCGGCGAAGGCGCGCTGACCATGAAGGACGCGCTGCGCTACCTGGAAGATTACCGTCGCGCCATCCACGCCATCGGCAGCGACAACATCGCCCGCGGCGGCAAGGCCGATGGTGACGTCACCACCTCGCATGGCATCTCGATCAAGCTGTCGGCGCTGTACCCGCGCTACGAGCATGCCAAGCGCGAGCGCGTATTGAAGGATCTGGTGCCGGGCGTGCTGGAACTGGCGCAGCTGGCCAAGTCCTACGGCATCGGCTGCACCGTCGACGCCGAGGAAACCGATCGCCTGGAACTGTCGCTGGACATCATCGAGCGCGTGGTCAGCCATCCGTCGCTGAAGGGCTGGGCGGGCTTCGGCATCGTTGTGCAGTCCTACCAGAAGCGCACGCCGTACACGATTGATTACCTCGCTGACCTGGCCCGTCGCATCGGCCACAAGCTGCAGGTGCGTCTGGTCAAGGGCGCGTACTGGGATGCGGAAATCAAGCGTGCGCAGATCGAAGGCCTGCCCGCCTACCCGGTGTTCACCCGCAAGCAGAACACCGACGTGTCCTACATCGCCTGCGCCAAGCGTTTGTTTGGCCATAGCGACGCGATCTACCCGATGTTCGCCACCCACAACGCGGCCACCATCGCCACGATCAAGCAGATCGCCAAGGGCGGCGTGTACGAACACCAGAAGCTGCACGGCATGGGCGATGACCTGTATGCCGAGGTGATTCCGGCTGACCGTTTGAACGTGCCCTGCCGCGTGTACGCGCCGGTTGGCTCGCACGAAGACCTGCTGCCCTACCTGGTGCGTCGCCTGCTGGAAAACGGCGCCAACTCCAGCTTCGTCAACCGCATCACCGATGAAGACGTGTCGATCGACGACCTGATCCGCGATCCGGTCGAAGCCGTGTCTTCGTTCGCTTCCATCCCGCACCCCAAGATCCCGCTGCCGGTTGATTTGCTGCGCAGCCAGAACCACGACAGGACCAACTCCATGGGCATCAACCTCGCCAACGACAACGAACTGCGCGCCCTGGCCGAGCAGCTCAACGCCGCCATCAAGCCTTGGCAGGCGACGCCGCTGGTGCAGGGCGTGGCCGCGGGCACGCCGTCGCAGCCGGTGGTCAACCCGGCCGACAACCGCCAGGTCGTCGGTCACTGGCAGGCTGCCGATGCCGCCACCGTGCAGAAGGCGTTGGCCAATGCAGTAGCAGCACAGCCAGCCTGGAACCGCACCCCGGCCGCCAGCCGCGCCGCCATCCTCGAGCACGCCGCCGATCAGCTTGAATCGCGCATCGCCGAGTTCATGGCACTGTGCGTGAAGGAAGCCGGCAAGAGCCTGCCCGACGGCGTCGCCGAAGTGCGCGAAGCGGTCGACTTCCTGCGTTACTACGCCAAGCAGGCCCGCGAGCAGTTCGGCACCGCCGAGAAGCTGCCGAGCCCGACCGGCGAAAGCAACGAGCTGCAGCTGCACGGCCGTGGCGTCTTCGTCTGCATCAGCCCGTGGAACTTCCCGCTGGCGATCTTCCTCGGCCAGGTGGCCGCCGCCCTGGCCGCCGGCAACAGCGTCATCGCCAAGCCGGCCGAGCAGACCAACCTGATCGGCTACTACGCAGTGAAGCTGCTGCTGGACGCTGGCGTGCCGGAAGGCGTGCTGCAGTTCCTGCCGGGCGATGGCGCCACCGTCGGCGCCGCGCTGACCGCCGACCCGCGCGTGGCTGGCGTGGCCTTCACCGGCTCCACCGAGACCGCCCGCGCCATCAACCGCGCTATGGCCGCCCGCGATGCCGCCATCGGTGTGCTGATCGCCGAGACCGGTGGCCAGAACGCCTTCATCGCCGATTCCTCGGCGCTGCCGGAGCAGCTGGTCAAGGACGCCATCGGCTCGGCCTTCACCTCCGCCGGCCAGCGTTGCTCGGCAGCGCGCGTGCTGTTCGTACAGGACGACATCGCCGACAAGGTGATGGGCATGCTGTCCGGCGCGATGGCCGAACTGAAGGTCGCCGATCCGGGTGAACTGTCCACCGACGTCGGCCCGGTCATCGACGCCGACGCGCTGCAGATCCTCAAGGACCACGCCGTGCGCATGGACGCCGAAGCCCGCCTGATCGCTGCCGCACCGCTGTCCGAAGCCGCCGCACACGGCACCTTCTTCGCCCCGCGTGCGTATGAGCTGAAGGATCTGAATCAGCTGCACAAGGAGATCTTCGGACCGGTGCTGCACGTGATCCGCTGGAAGGCCGATCAGTTGGATGCGGTGATCGACCAGATCAACGCCACCGGCTACGGCCTGACCCTGGGCGTGCATTCACGCATCGACGAAACCGTTGATCGCATTGCAGCGCGCGTCAACGTCGGCAACGTCTACGTCAACCGCAACCAGATCGGCGCCGTGGTCGGTGTGCAGCCGTTCGGCGGCCAGGGCCTGTCCGGCACCGGCCCCAAGGCCGGCGGCCCGCACTACCTGCTGCGCTTCGCCACCGAGAAGACGGTAACGGTGAACACCACTGCAGCCGGCGGCAACGCCTCGCTTCTGACCCTCGGCGATTGATTCCAATCGTTCCGTGATTGAGAAAAGCCCCGCGCAAGCGGGGTTTTTCTTTGCCCTGCGAAAAGCCTACCCCTCCCCAGCCCTCCCCTTCGCTACGCGAAAGGGAGGGAGCGTAGTGCCGAGCCATGCTCGGCAGAGGCTTTCCCGGTAGTGCGACAGCCTTGTAGGAGCGGCGTCAGCCGCGAAGCAGATGGTCTATCTGACTGCAGCGGCATCGGTTATTTCATTGATGCCAGCTTCGCGGCTGACGCCGCTCCCACAAATGCATGGCTGCCATGCCGTGCAGCACACAAACAAAAAGCCCCGCTTGCGCGGGGCTTTCTGCATGCATCAATTACAGGTTCGATTAGAACTTGTAGTTGATCGAAGCAGCGAGGATGTCGCCGCCCACGTCGTACTTGCCCTTGACCACGTTGCCCGTAGCCGAGGTGACGTTGATGCTCGGCTCATTGGTGAACAGGTGGGTGTAACCGAAGTTGAACTCGGTCTTCTCCGACGGGGTCCAGCCGAGGCCAACCGACAGCCACTTGCGGGTCACGTCCGGCACGCGCACGTCGCGGTGCTCGATGCTGGTCGGCGACTCGTCATAGGCCACACCGCCACGCAGGGTGATGGTGTCGGACAGCTTGTACTCGGTACCGAGCGAGGCAAAGGTGGTGTCGTTGTAGTGGAAGCCCAGGGTGTTGTCCGGCTGGTTCGAGGCGAAGTCGACGGTGACTTCATCGAACGCGGTCTTCCAGGCGGTGCGCGACACGTCGCCCATCACGGTCCAGCGATCGTTGACGCGGTGGGTCACGCTCATCGAGAACGACGCCGGCAGGGTCACCGTGGCCTTGCCCGAAGTGTCCACGAACAGGCCGCTACCCGGCTGGCCGAGGGCAACCGAGACATTCTGCGGAACGGTGAAGTTGGCCTTGCCGCCGGTGATCTTGTGCTCGACCTTGGAGCGGTAGCTGAAGGCGATGTTGGTGTCTTCGGTGGGGCTCAAGGTGGTGCCAAGCACGTAACCGACGGCATTGTTGTCGCCTTCGATGGTGACGAAGCCATCGGCGCTGCCCGGGAAGAAGCCACCCGCTGCGGCGGCCTGGCCTGCTGCAGCGGCGGCGGCGGCGATCTGCGCCGGGGTGCGGCCAGCGGCAGCAGCAGCTGCGGCGGCACGCTGCTGGGCGGCACCGTTGACCACGGCGCCCATGTCCAGTGCGTTGGACAGTTCGATGGTCAGGTGCTCAACGAACACCGAGGCGCCGAACGACACGTACGGGTTGACGTCGTAAGAGAACGCCGCGCCCAGGTCGATGGCCTTCAGGTCGGTGGTCACGCCGCTGTAGCGGCCCACCCAGTTCTTGTCGTAATCGGTCTTGAAGCCGAACGGTGCAGTCAGCGACAGGCCGAAATGCATGTTGTCGTTCTCACCGAACGGCAGGTGGAAATACGCTGCCGGGACCGGCGCGATCATGCCGGCATCGCCGCCATTGCCGCCGGTGATGTTGGTGCCGGTGCCCGGGCCACCCGGGCCGGAGTTACGGCCAGAGGCTTTTTCGAAATCTGCCGAGAAGCTGATTGCGCTCAGGTCGGCCTGGAACTGGCGACCGTCGAGCAGGCGCATCGACGCCGGGTTGGTGGCGACAACCGAAGCGTCGTCCCATGCGCTGGTGGAACCAGCAAAAGCGCGGCCAAGGCCCTTGGCGCTGTTTTCCTTCAGCTGGAAGGCAGCAGCATCGGCGTGGCTGAAAGCCAGGGCGCCGGCAATACCGACGGCAAGGGCAGTTACACGAGCAATAGCAGAAGCGGTCATAGTGGAAGCTCTCTCCGTAAACGGTAATGGTCGTTTTGCGCCTGCACTCCCAAGTAGCAAGCTACTTGACAGTGCGCCGGAGTCCCCTCCCGACATACGACGCCGTATGCAGTATCACCCACGCTCGTTAACTAAACAATAACGACGTAAGACATATTCCCAGCCCTTCCCGGACGTTGCCGGGTTAGGCTTCCGCAGTCATGTTCGTCTCCATTCCTTCCAGAAATAAGTCAGGCCTGCGCTGGGCGGTGCCCTTGCTGTGCCTGACCCTGCTGGCCGCCTTCCTCTGGTCAATCTCACGGCCAGATGAGGCGCGACGCTCGCTGTGGTTGGACTGGGGTGCGCTGGCCACCGGCCTGGGCAGCGGCCACGACTGGTGGGCGGCATTGCGCGACGGCAGCGTATTAAGGCTGTTCACCGCGCTGTTCCTGCACGCCGACTGGTCGCACCTGCTGGGCAACCTGGTGTTCCTGCTGATCTTCGGCCTGCCGGCAGAACGCGTCCTGGGGCCGTGGCGCCTGCTGTTGCTGTTCCTGTTTGGCGGCGCCATCGCCAACCTGGCCGCGCTGTATGTGATCGGTTCGCCCGAACGCACCATCATCGGCGCCAGTGGCGCGGTATCGGCCCTGATGGGCACGTATCTGACCTTGTTCCCGCGCGCCAAGCTGGGCGTGGTGCTGCCACTGGGTTTGTTCCTGGAATTCGTGCGTGCGCCGGCGTTTCTGCTGATCGGCGTGTGGGCGGCCCTGCAGGTCGTCTTCGCCTACATCGGCCCCAGCTTCGGCATGGTGGCCTGGTCGGCGCATGTGGCCGGCTTTCTGTTTGGCGTGGCGTACGGGTTGTATGTGCGTGCCGCGATTGCCCGGCGCCTGCGCAAGCGTAAGGGGTTTTAGGTTTTTTGTAGGAGCGGCGTCAGCCGCGAAGCCCGCGATCCATCAGATCGCGGGTGGGCCGTGCCTTGGGTAGAGCCGAACCATGTTCGGCTGGGGCCTTACCGGTGAAGCACCTGCCGAGCATGGCTCGGCACTACCGCTGGGAGAGCCCCTGCCGAGCATGGCTCGGCACTACAGAGGCTTTTCTTCCGCTGCAGGCCTTTCTTTGGTTTCTGGCTTGGCGGCCTCCGTCGGTGCAACAGGCTTCGTTTCTGAAGCAGGCTTCGCCTTTGCCGCCGCTGCAGCCTGCGCCGCCGTTACCGAGCCGGGGTGCTTGAGTTCCTGCAGCGCCGACTGGATCGGGGCGTCGCCCGGCAACACCACGCCGGCCTTGCTGTCCACCGCTTCGTCATCGCCACGCAGATGGCCAGGCAACTTGGCTTCGCTGTAGTCGCTCAGGCTGGCCGGCAGATCGTTGACCGCATCGGCCGGATCCGGCGCCAGTTCCACATCCGGCAGGATGCCGGTGGCCTGGATCGAGCGACCGCTGGGCGTGTAGTAGCGCGCGGTGGTCAGCTTGACCGAGTCGCCGTTGTCCAGCGGCAGCACGGTCTGCACCGAGCCCTTGCCGAAGGTGCGGCTGCCGACCACGCGCGCGCGGCCGTTATCACGCAAAGCACCGGCCAGCACTTCCGAGGCACTGGCCGAGCCAGCGTCGGCCAATACCACCATCGGTGCGCCCTTGAGCAGGTCGCCCGGGGTAGCGTCGAACTTGGCATCGCTGATCGAGATGCGGCCACGGGTACTGACAATACCGCCCTTTTCCAGCAGATCATCAGCCACCTGTACGGCAGCAGTCAGCAGGCCGCCCGGGTTACTGCGCAGATCCAGCACCAGGCCCTTCAACTTGCCGCCGGCCTGCGCCTGCAGTTGGTTCAGCTGCTTCTGGAAGTCAGCGCCGGTATCGGCCTGGAAGGTGCTGATGCGGATATAGCCGTAGCCCGGCTCCAGCATCTTGCTGCGCACGCTGGTAACGCGGATGGTCTCGCGCATCACGGTGACATCGAAGGGCTTCTGCTCGCCACGCGCAATAGTCAACACCACGCTGCTGCCGGCCTTGCCACGCAGCGGTTCGCTGGCATCGATGGCGTTGATCGGGGTGCCATCGATGGCAACGATCAGGTCACCGGCCTGCAGCCCGGCACGCGCGGCCGGGGTGTCGTCGATCGGCGACACCACCTTCAAGGTGTTGTCCTGCTGCAGCACCTCCACACCGATGCCTTCGTAGGCACCATTGGTCTGCTCGTCGAAGGCCTCGGCATCTTCCTTGTTGAAGTAGGTGCTGTGCGGGTCCAGTTCCAGCAGCAGGCCGCGTACGGCCGACTGCATCAACTTCTTGTCATCCACCGGATCCACATAGGCCGCGCGCACGGCGTTGTAGACGCCGACAAAACGGCGGATCTCATCCAGCGGCACGCGTGAGGTGACCGATTCCTTGGCATCGGGATCGTCCGCCTTGGACACCTTGTCCGGGGCGCTCTGGGCCAGTGCAACAGCCGGTGACAGGGCCAACAGCAGGGCAGCAGCAAGACGGGCTACACGCATGAACCACTCCATGAGATTACGGATGCGCAATAACCGCGCTGGACCCGATTATGCGCGAAGCCCGGCTAAATTCTTGTTGAATCGACGCAGCCCGCTGCGCCAGCACTCAGCGGGCGTTACTGCCGCTGCAGCCAAGTCGAGGGATCCACCGGCTGGCCGTTGCGGCGCAGTTCAAAATACAGCGCGGTCACACCCTGGCCACCGGAGTTGCCGACCTTCGCCACCGCGTCGCCACGTTTGATGGTGGCACCGGCATCCTTCAACAAGGCGTCGTTATGCGCGTACAGGCTCATATAGCCGTTGCCGTGATCGACGATCAGGATCATGCCGTAGCCGGTCATCCAATCGGAAAACACCACCGTGCCGTCGGCAACGGCGGTGACGGTACTGCCTGCCGGCGCACCGATCAGCACGCCCGCGCTGTTGCGGCCATCCGGCAAGCGTCCGCCATAACGGGCCAGCAGGTTGCCCGACAACGGCCAACCCAGGCCGCCAACCCGCGGTGCCGGTGCGTTGGCCACCACCCGCGGCGGCACCTTGCCCGGCGTGGCCCGAGCGGGAGTGCGAGCTGAGCCGCTATTGGCGGCGGCGGTCTGCCGCGCCTGTTCGGCGGCACGGCGAGCGGCCGCGCGGCGCTCGGCTTCGGCGCGGGCAGCAGCTGCGCGCAGACTGGCCAGCACCTGCTCCAACGCGCGTGCATCCTTGCCCAAGGCCTTTTCGCGCTCGCTGCGATCCTGATAGCGGGTATCCAGCTCGCTCAGCACGCTGGCGCGCTGGCGACGGTCCTGGGCCAGCGCGGTAGCCTGCTGGCGTTGTTGTTCGCGGGCCTGCTCCAGTTCCTTGCTACGGGCGACGATCTGCTGCTCGGTGCTGGTCAGCGCCTGCAGATCGGCTGTCAGGCCGGTGATTGCCTTGGCGCGCTCGCGCTGCAGGTAGCGGTGATAGGCCAGTTCGCGATTGGCATCGGCCACGCTGTCCTGCGACAGCAGCAGCTTCAATGGCGCGTGATTGCCCAACTGGTAAGCACCGCGCAGCAGGGTTGCCAGCTGCTGGCGTTGCTGGGCCAAGCCGCTTTCCAGCGTGGTCCGGCGTTGCTGCAGGGCCGCCAATGACTGTTGTTCGCGCTGCACGGCGGCTTCGGCCTCGGCCACCGCGCGGCCGCTGCGGGCAACCTTCTGGTCGGCCTCGCGCAGGCGCTGGCTGGCTTCTCCGCGCTGCCCCTCCAGCTGGCGTCGTTCCTGGGCAACGCCTTTGATCTCGCCGCGCAGCTGCTGCAGCTTCTTCTCGGTGTCGCGCGAGCTGTTCTGCGCCGATAATGGACCGGCCAGCAACACCCCCAGCATCAGCAGGCAGGCACCGCGCCATGGCGGCAGGGCCGTACGTCGTTGGGGGCGAGGCTGGCGACTGGGCTGGCGCAAAGAGGTTCCAGTGACTTCAGGCAGATGCGGATTGTACCCAAGCGTGATGCCATGCCACCCAGTCCATCGGCATTTCCAAAGTGGAGATCTCATGAAACGTCTATTTCTACTTCTGCTGCTGAGCACGAGTGCCCCACTGGCGCTGGCCGCGGACGACATCAGCAAGGTCAATGGCAGCATCCAGACCCAGGCCGGCAACACCTACGGCGATCTGGAAACCGTCAATGGCAGCATCCAGTTGGCTTCCGGTGTGCAGGCCAACAGCGTCGAGACCGTGAACGGCAGCGTACGCACCGAAGACAATGTGCAGGCGCACAGCATCGAAACCGTCAACGGCGGGATCCACGGTGGCCGCAACCTGGTGCTTACCCACGGGCTGGATACAGTAAACGGCGGCATCTATGTTGATCGCGGCAGCCGCATCGGCGGCAATATTGAAACCGTCAACGGCAGCATCGGCCTGGTCGCCGTGCAACTGGGTGGCGATATCGAAACCGTGAACGGCGATATCACCGTTGGCATCGATTCAGTTGTCAAAGGCGGCATCAAGGTCAATCGCCCCTCGTTCGGCATCTCGCTGACGGCGCCGCGCAAGCCGCGGATCGTCATCGGCCCGAACGCGGTGGTTGAAGGCCAGCTGGTGTTCGAGCGCGAGGTCGTGCTGCTGGTGCACGACTCGGCAAAGATCGGTCCTGTGACCGGTGCCACGCCGCAACGTTTCGACAGCGAAACCGCGCCACGCTGAACGCGCATTGCAGGCCAATCCTGCCTAGAATCCGGGTTCGACCTTGCAACCCGGAGTTCTCATGCAACGCAAACTGTTGTTGTGCCTGGCCGCGACCGCGGCATTGGCCGCCTGCAAGCAGGAGGCCCCGGCACCGGCGGCCTCCGCGCCCGCCCCCGCACCGCCGCCGGCCCACACCTTTGCCGGTGCCATCAATGCCGCCGACTTCGGCGAGCTGGTGAAGACCCTGGCCTCGGATGAATTCGAAGGCCGCGCCCCCGGCAGCAATGGCGAAGAACTGACGGTCAACTACATCCGCGACCAGATGCAGCGCATCGGTCTGCAGCCGGGCAACGGCGACAGCTGGTTCCAGGAAGTGCCGATGACCGAAACCACGGCCAACCCGGCTACCGTGCTGAAGATCCAGCAGGGCCAGGCCAGCCGTGACCTGGCGTTCGGCACCGACATGGTGATCGGCACCCGCAGCGGCCAGCCGGAAATCAAGATCGACAACAGCGAGCTGGTCTTCGTCGGCTATGGCGTCGACGCACCCGAGCAGAACTGGAACGACTACACCGGCCAGGATTGGAAGGGCAAGACGGTGGTGATGTTCGTCAACGACCCCGGCTTCCATACCGACGACGCCAAGTTGTTCGATGGCAAGCGCATGACCTATTACGGGCGCTGGACCTACAAGTTCGAGGAAGCCGCACGCAAGGGCGCCGCCGCCGCGCTGATCGTGCACGACAGCGCTGGTGCCTCCTATGGCTGGGACGTGGTGAAGAACTCCTGGGGTGGCGCCCAGTACGACCTGCCCGCCGCCGAAGACAGCCAGCCGCGCCTGCAGGCACAGGGCTGGCTCAGCGCCGAGGCCGCACGCAAGCTGTTTGCCGATGCCGGGCTGGACCTGGACAAGGCCTACAAGGACGCCAGCAAGCGTGGCTTCAAGCCGGCACCGCTGAATGCCAGCCTGTCGCTGGACCTGAAGAGCACCATCGCGCAGAAGAAGTCGCGCAACGTGGTCGGCGTACTGCCGGGCAGCAAGCGTGCCGACGAAGCCGTGCTGTACATGGCGCACTGGGATCACCTGGGCAAGCACGAGGGCGAGGAAGGCGACAACATCTACAACGGTGCGGTCGACAACGCCACCGGCGTGGCCGGCATTCTTGAAGTGGCCGACGCGCTCGCCCACCAGCAGACCCCGCCGGAACGCTCGGTGGTGTTCCTTGCAGTGACGCTGGAGGAATCGGGCCTGCTCGGTTCGCAGTACTACGTGAACCACCCGACCTTCCCGCTGGACAAGATTGCCGGCGTGATCAACATCGATGCGATGTCGGTCAATGGCCGTGCACGTGACCTCACCGTGACGGGCTTTGGCAGCTCCGAGCTGGAAGACCTGCTCAAGCCGCTGGCCGCCAAGCAGGGCCGTACCCTGCATGCGGAGAGCTCGGTGCAGAGCGGCTTCTACTTCCGCTCCGATCACTTCAACTTCGCCAAGGCCGGCGTGCCTGCGTTGTATGCCGATGGCGGCGAAGACCTGATCGACGGCGGCGTCGAGGCTGGCAAGCGTGCGGCTGAAGCCTATGGCAAGGACCGCTACCACGGCCCGAAGGACGAGTACGATCCGGCCACCTGGAAGCTCGACGGCATCGTCGAAGACCTGGAACTGTTGTATGGCGTTGGCCAGCAGTTGGCCGGCGGTGACGCCTGGCCGAACTGGTACGAAGGCAACCCGTTCAAGGCCAACCGCGACGCGATGATGAAGAACAAGGACAGCAACACGGCCAAGTAAGCTGCTGCTGATCGCGACAGAACGGCGCCTGCGGGCGCCGTTCTTGTTTGTGTGTGTCTACGCTGCCTACGCCGCCGGTGCTTCCGCACGCGCCATGCGCGCCTTGCGCACACCGGCCACCGCGAACACCACCAGGCCAGCCCAGATCAGGCAGAAACCAACCAGCTGATTGGCATTGAAGGCTTCGCGGAACACCAGCACGCCGACCAGGAACTGCAGGGTTGGCGCGATGTATTGCAGCAGGCCAACCACGGTCAGCGGCACCCGCCGCACGCCGAAGGCGAAGGCAATCAGCGGGATCGCGCTGACCGCACCGGCCAGCACCAGCAACACGTCGTTGCCGACGCCCCAGCCGGAAATGAAACCGCCGCCATGACCGGCCTCGGCCCAGATCACATAGGCCAGCGCCGGTGCCACCATGAACAGGCTTTCCACACCCAGCCCGCTCACCGCATCGACAACCACCAGCTTGCGCAGCAGGCCATACAGGCCAAAGGTGATGGACAGGCCAATCGCGATCCACGGCGGACGGCCGCTCTGCCAGGTCAGCCAGGCCACGCCCAGGGCTGCCAGCGCCACCGCCAACCACTGCAGCTTGCCGAGCCGCTCACCCAGCACCATCACCCCGAGCAGCACGCTCAGCAGCGGGTTGATGAAGTAGCCAAGACTGGTCTCGACCACGTGGCCGGCGTTCACCGCCCAGATGTACAGGCTCCAGTTCAGCGCGATCAGCAGGCTGGACAGGCCCAGCAGCCAGAACCGCCGTGGCGTGGCCCATACCTCGGTCAACCAGCCCCAGCCGCGCATGATGCCCAGCCCACCGACCAGCAGCACCGCGCTCCAGACAATGCGGTGGGCAATGATCAGGAACGACGGCACCTCCTTGAGCAGATGCCAGTACAGCGGGAACAAGCCCCAGATAACGAAAGCCAAGGTGGTGGCCCACAGGCCGTTGCGGGTTTCGCTGTTGCTGTTCATGCGCGACGCAGCCTTGCAAGGGTGATGACCACGACGCCGGCCAGGATCACCGCCATCGCGCCAAGATCGGAAATGCTGAAACGCTCATGCGCGATCCACGCGCCCAGCGCCACGGCGATCACCGGATTGACGTAGGCATAGCTGCTGGCCAGCACCGGGCGCACGTTGTGCAGCAGCCACACGTAGGCGGTAAAGGCGATGATCGAGCCGAATACGGTCAGGTAGCTCACCGACAACAGACCCTGCAGGTTGGGTAGCGCGCTGATGCGTTCGCCGCGCAGCAGGCCAACACTGATCAGCACCACGCCACCACACAGCATCTGCCCGGCGGCAGTCATGAACGGCGATGGCAGGTCGCGGCCGCGCGACCAGATCGAGCCACCGGCCCAGCCCAGCGGCGCGATCAGCAACAGGATCAGCCCGGTCGGCGTCGCGGTCAGGCTGCTGCCGGCGTTGAGCCAGACCACGCCGACGAAACCAATGGCGATGCCCAGCCACTCGCCAAGCGTGGCCCTCTCGCCACGGATGGCCGAGAACAGCGCCATCCACAAGGGCACCGAGGCCACCGCCACCGCGGCCAGACCGGACGACACATCGCGCTCGGCCAGCACCACCATGCCATTGCCGAGGAACAGCAGGCACACCCCCATCACCGCCACGGTCTTCCACTGCGCGCGGGTAGGCGCGGCGACGCCACGCCAGCGCAGGAAGGCATAGAGCAGGCTGCCGGCGAGCAGGAAGCGCGTGCCGGAGATCACCGTCAGCGGCGGCAACCCGCTTTCCAGCGCGAGATGAATGCCTAGATAGGTCGACCCCCACACCACGTAGACCAGGAACAAGGCCAGAACGACAAGGCCACCCCTGGGAGGAGCAGCCGGCGTGGATACGGGGGAGGACATGAGGCGGTGCCACCATTCGGGGGAAGGTGAATTCTAGGCCACCCGGGCACAGAGATCAGTCTGAAAAACGGCATGCTGTATTCGTTTCGCAGTCCTGCCTACGTCATCCATACATGGTCTGCGCTAGCTTGAAGGCAACCACCACGCCAGCACCGCGCGCATCGCCCGGCCATCGGCCACCCAGCGAGGACAGCATCTGCATGAACAGCCCCTCCGCCAACCTACCGGCAGCCTCCGAACGCGCCGCCCTGCGCCGCTCCATCTCCAATACCTTGAAGGGCTCGGCCGGCAACCTGGTCGAGTGGTATGACGTGTATGTGTACTCGGTGTTCGCGGTGTACTTCGAGTCGCAGTTCTTCTCGGCGGCCGACAAGAACTCCACGATCTACGTGTGGGCGATCTTCGCCGCGACGTTCCTGATGCGGCCGATCGGCGCGTGGTACTTCGGCCGTTTCGCCGACCGCTACGGCCGCCGCCGCGCACTGACGGTATCGGTGACGGTGATGGCGGCCTGCTCGTTCCTGATCGCGATCACCCCGACCGCCGCGCAGATCGGCGGTGCCGCGGCACTGATCCTGCTGCTGGCCCGGCTGGCGCAGGGCTTCGCGACCGGCGGCGAGTACGGCACCAGCGCCACCTACATGTCCGAAGCGGCTATTCCCGGCCGCCGCGGCTTCCTGTCCTCGTTCCACTACGTCACCCTGGTTGGCGGCCACGTACTGGCGCAGCTGACCCTGCTCGGCATGTTGCTGCTGTGGGACAAGCCCGAGATTTCCGCCTGGGGTTGGCGCATCGCGTTCGGCATCGGTGGCATCGCCGCCATCGTGGTGTTCTGGTTGCGCCGGAGCATGGACGAATCACTGACTTCCGATTCCATCGAAGCCGCGAAGGATGGCCGCGCCAAGGCATCCGGCTCGATGTACGAACTGTTCGTGCATCAATGGCGACCGTTGCTGTTGTGCTTCCTGATCACCGCCGGTGGCACGGTGGCGTTCTACACCTACTCGGTGAACGGGCCGAAGATGATCCAGAGTGCATTCGCCGGCAATGACGTGATGACCGGCACCGTGATCAACCTGGGCGTGCTGACCTTTTTGATGCTGCTGCAGCCGCTTGGCGGTTGGCTGTCGGACATCGTCGGCCGAAAGAGCCTGCTGGTGTTCTTCGGCGTCGGCGGCGTGCTCTACAGCTGGTACATGATCACCCAATTGCCGCAGCAACATGATCCGCTGATGGCCTTCCTGGTGCTGGCAGTCGGCTTCGTCATCCTGACCGGCTATACCTCGATCAACGCGGTGGTGAAGGCCGAGCTGTTCCCCACGCATGTGCGTGCCTTGGGCGTGGGCTTTGGCTACGCGATGGCCAATTCACTGTTCGGCGGTACGGCGCCGTTGCTGTACCAGGGCGCGCTGAAGACCGGTCATGTGGATACGTTTGCTATCTATGTGACGGCGGTGATTGCGGTGTCGCTGGTGGTCTATGTGTTCTTTTTGAAGAACAAGGGGCCGAACTGGTTGGATGGTACGCGGCGGTAAGGCTGTGCAAGCAACGGAGCTGAAGTGGCTTTGGGCTTGGACGAGGACAAAAAAACGGCGGACCAAGTCCGCCGGCCTTCTCATCACTCAGCGCCGAACAAGGTCACTCAACGCCGAGCAGCATCACTCGCTTCACGTGCAGCCTCGAACTCCGCACCCTTCTGCCAGGTTGGCCACTTCCGGCTATTGGCCAGCTCCAGACCCATGTCATAAACCAGCAAGGTATCGGCGGCCAGACCACGCGCATCCCACTGCGGCGACCACGCATCGCAGGCCTGGTGATAGCACTTGGCGAAATAGGCATCACGCAGCGCGCGGCCGGCGGCAACGCCGCCGTCCAGCTTGTCCAGGCCGGCACCTACGGTGATCGCTGGCACACCCTTGCGGGCGAACGCGAAATGGTCGGCGCGGTAGAAGAAACCGGCTTCCAGGTTCGGATCCGGCGACCAGCGACGGCCGCGTGCCTGTGCAACGCGCTGCACATCATCCTCCAGCGAAACCCGGCCATTGCCCCAGGTCGCGATGTCGGCGGTTTCGCCGTCCGGGCTGAACATCTCGATGTTCAATACCGCCGCAGTGGTCTCCAGCGGTGCCAGCGGGTGCGCGGCGTAATAGCTTGCGCCGAGCAGGCCCTTCTCTTCGGCCGTCAACGCGATGAAATACAGCGAGCGCTGCGGACGCGGGCCGGCGGCGAACACGCGGCCGAGCTCCAGCACCGAGGCCACGCCGGTGGCATTGTCGATGGCACCGTGGCGCACGGTCTGGCCAGCTGCGTCCGGCTGGCCGATGCCGAAGGCATCCCAGTGTGCGGAGAAGATCACCGACTCCTGCGGATGACTGCTGCCTTCCAGCTTGGCCACCACGTTGCGGGTAACCACGCGCTCACGCTTGACCCAGAAGCTGGTGGTGAGACTGGCGTCGCCGAGCTCGACAGGACGGAAGTCAGCCTTCATCGCCTTGCGCTTCTCGGTCTCGAAATCGAGGCCAGCGGCGCTGAAGATGCGCTCAGCCAGCGCCCTCTGCATCCAGCCGCGTACCGGCGTATGCGCGGCCTGGGCCTCGTCGTTGCTGCGTTCGATATCGAACAGCGGCGAAGTACCGGACGCCTTCACCGTTGCCCACGGATAGGCGGCCGGAGCGGTCTCGTGCACGATCAGCACGCCCTCGGCGCCGCGGCGTGCGGCCTCCTCGAACTTGTAGGTCCAGCGGCCGTAGTAGGTAACCGCTTTGCCGTCGAACGCACCCGGCGCTTCGGTTTCGAAGTCGGCGTCATTGATCAGCACGACGGCGATCTTGCCGCTCAGGTCCAGGCCCTTGTAATCGTCCCAATGCCGTTCCGGCGCGGAGATGCCGTAGCCGATGAAAACCAGCGGCGTGTCCTGCTGGTCGACCACACCGAACGGACTAAGACTCTGCAGGGTGATGTCCTCACCGTTGACCAGGGGCACCGACTTGCCGTTCAAGCTCAGGCTGGCCTGTACCGGGCCATCCACCGTCGCGCGGACCAGCGGCACTTCCTGCACCCAGCTGCCGTCCTTGCCGCCCGGCTGCAGGCCGGCCTTGCGGAATTCGTCGACCAGATAGTCCACCGTGCGCTGCTCACCAGCCGAGGCCGGGGCACGGCCTTCGAACTCGTCCGAGGCCAGGATGCGTACATGCCGCGACAGCGCTTCCGGATCGATGCCACCGCCGGGCAGGTCATTGGCCGCCGAGGCGATGCCACCGACAAACAGGCAGGAAGACAGCAGCAGGATGCGCATCGGGTTCACGGCAACTACCAACGACAGAATGAATGGCAGATTCTAACCGGCCTTGCCTTGGTAGTGCCGAGCCATGCTCGGCAGAGGCGTTACCGGGAAAGCCCCTGCCGAGCATGGCTCGGCACTACACCCCTTCCCTTTCGCGCAGCGAAGGGGAGGGTTGGGGAGGGGTGGGCTTCACCACTCCTGTTCTGGTCGTGGCTTCGCGGCTGACGCCTGATCTCCTGCATTGCCGGGGAAGCCTCTGCCGAGCATGGCTCGGCACTACAGGTAACCCCGCTCGCTTTCAGCGCTTCTCGCGGTCCAACCAGCAGGCCAGTCCTTGTGCATTGAGCTCGATATCCATCGCTAGCACACGCAGCACTTCAGACGCATCCAGCGGACTGCCCTGTAATCTCAACCGCGCCACATACAACGCACCCAGCGCGTCCACCAGCAGGCGATGCCGCTCCGGCTCACCATTGCAGCGCTGTGCGATCGCCACCATCGCGTCGATCTGCTCGTGCAGTTCCTGCGCCAATCGCGCCGTGCCTTCGACCCGGCCGTAATGGGTCAGGTACATGCCTTCCGGCGCTTCCTGCATCAAGAGCAGGATCGAGGCATGCATTGCCTCCGGCTCGAACTGCACCGGCGAGGAGGTGGGAATGATGAACGCACCACCCGCGTGATCCAGCTCGCGGTACGACAAACCAAAGGTGTCGCCAGTAAACCAGCTGCGGCTGGCTGCATCCCATACACAAAAGTGGTGCCGTGCATGTCCCGGCGTATCCACGCAGACCAGCTCGCGGCCCGCCAGCAGAACGCGATGCCCGTCCTCGGCAACCACTACACGTTCGGCCGGCACCGGCACGATCTGTCCGTAACTGCGCGCGATCTCGGCTTCGCCATACACCGCCGTTGCACCGGCAATCAGTCGGGTCGGATCGATCATGTGCTGGGCGCCACGTGGGTGCACGACCAGCTTGGCATTGGGCAGCTGCTGCATCAGCGCACCAGCACCGCCGGCATGATCCAGGTGCACATGGGTGACGATCAGCCAGTCGATGTCCGCTGGCTGCAAACCGGCCTGCTCAATGCAGGCCAGCAGATTCGGCAAGGAATGCGTGGTGCCGCAATCGACGAACGCGCCGCGCCCATCCTGCACGATCAGATAGGCCGCATCGAAGTGATCGCGCTGGAACGCGGTATCGATGGTGTGGATGCCATGGGCAAGAGACATGCAGCAACTCCGGCAGAAACTGGCTTCGATCGTGCCAGCCGCCCTGCCCGCACTCAACCCGGACTTTTGTCGCAGCCGTACCGGCTCAGTGCTGCAGCACGCGCGGGCGCAACAGCAGGGCAAGCACCATCACCGCCAGGAAGCCGCCGTAGGCGTACAGCACGGCCAGGATCTGCTTCCACAGGCCTTCGGCGACCTCGGTGGCGCCCACGTGGTAGCCCCACAACATGAAGCCGATGCTGGCCACCAGGGCCAGCACCAGCATCGATGCATCAAACACGCTGCGCCGGCGATTGCGCGGCTGGCGCGGGAACCACCAGTACAGCGCTCCCATCACGCAGAACCAAGGGAGAAACAACAACAACGACAACCAGGCCATCGACGTGCTCCTCCGCAGGTGATTACTCCTTCGCTGCAGCCTCGCGCAGTTCGCGCAACGCCGCCAGCACCGGCTCCACTTCCACTTCGACCTTGAACAACTCGCTCTGCAGCGCATCGCCCTGCTCGGCCTGCTTGAGCACGGCGATCAGCTGGCCGGCATCGCGCGGCGAGTCAAAGCCTTCGCTCTGGATCAGCAGCGTGCCTTCGCCATCGAGCAGCTTGAAGTAGAAGCGGCCATCCTTCTCGCGGTACTGCTTGAACAGCGGCAGCGCCGCCTTGGCAGCGACCGCCGCCTTGGGCTTGTCACCGGCGGCAGACAGGTCACGCAGGCCAACGGCGTGGCGCAATTCCTTCAACAGCGGGATGGCGAACTGCTCGCGCAGCTGCTGGCCGCGCTTGCGCAGGATGGCTTCGATCTTCTCGGGCTCGGCCATCAAGGCGTTGTAGCGCTCGCGCAGCGGCGACAACTCGGTGTCGATGCGTTCGAACAGCTGCTGCTTGGCATCGCCCCAGCTGATGCCGTCGGCAAAGGCCTTGGCGAAGGCTGCGGTCTGCTCCGGGCTGGCGAAGGCCTGGTACATCTGGAACAGCGCCGAGCCTTCGGTGTCCTTGGGCTCGCCCGGCAGGCGCGAGTCGGTGAGGATGGAGAACACCAGCTTCTTCAGCTCCTCGCGCGGCACGAACAGCGGGATGGTGTTGCTGTAGCTCTTGCTCATCTTGCGGCCGTCCAGGCCGGCCAGGGTGGCCACCTGTTCGTCGATGATCACTTCCGGCAGGGCGAAATATTCCTTGCCGTAAACGTGGTTGAAACGCTGGGCGAAATCGCGCGCCATCTCGATGTGCTGGATCTGGTCACGACCCACCGGCACCTTGTTGGCGTTGAAGATCAGGATGTCGGCGGCCATCAGTACCGGGTACATGAACAGGCCGGCGCTGACGCCTGCGTCGTCGTCGAGCTGCTCCTCGCGGTTCTTGTCCACCGCGGCCTTGTAGGCATGGGCGCGGTTGAGGATGCCCTTGCTGGCGACCACGGTGAGGAACCACATCAGCTCGGTGGTTTCCGGGATGTCACTCTGGCGGTAGAACCACACCTTGTCCGGATCCAGGCCGCAGGCCAGCCAGCTGGCCGCGATCTCCAGGGTCGAACGCTGGGTGCGCTCGGGCTCCTGCGCCTTGATCAGGCTGTGCAGGTCGGCCAGGAAGAAGAAGCTCTCGATGTCCGAGGCCTGGCTGGCGGCGATGGCCGGGCGGATGGCGCCGACGTAATTGCCGAGGTGGGGAGTGCCGGAGGGGGTGATGCCGGTGAGGACGCGGGTAGTCATGTAAACCAAGCTGACGAGCGGATGAACCGGGCCAGTGTAACCGCCCCTGCCTGTCCCCGCCCTCAACCCCATTGCCCGCGGCCGGCCGTTTGAAGCCATGTACCCCGCCAAGGAGCCTGCCATGTACCGTTTTCTAGCCAGTGTGTTGTCGGTTGTCGCGCTATGCGGGTTCAGCCCGGTACGGCCGGCCGATGAGGGTCCGGTGCAGCTGTCGGTGATCGACCGCGACGACGGGCAGGAACTGGACCTGTACCCGCACCGGGGCCAGCAATGGGTAGCCGGCAGCCCCGGCCACCGCTACAGCGTGCGCATGCAGAACCGTAGCGGCCAGCGCGTACTGGTGGTGCTGTCGGTGGACGGGGTCAACGCCATCACCGGCCAGACCGCCTCGCCCAGCCAGTCCGGCTATGTGCTGGAGCCCTGGCAGAGCAGCGAGATCACCGGCTGGCGCAAATCCAATGCCGAGGTGGCGCAGTTCGTGTTCACCAGCTCCAGCGACAGCTACGCCAGCCGTACCGGCCGCCCGGCCAATGTCGGGGTGATCGGCATCGCCGTTTTCAATGAAGCACGCCGGCCGGTGCATGACGTGCGCCCGCTGCCGATGCCGCGGCCGACCCCACGACCGATGCCGCAGTACGAGGACCGTGCCGAGGCCAGTGCCAGTGCCAGCTCCGGCGCGCGCGCGGCCGAAGCCGCTGCGCCCAGTGCGTCGGCCAAGAGTGAGTCGCAGCAGCGGCTTGGCACCGGTCACGGTGAACGTGAGTGGTCGAGTTCGTCATTGACCAGCTTCGAACGTGCCAGCCGTAATCCGGTGCAGGTCAGCGAAGTGCGTTATGACTCGCGGCAGCGGCTGGTGGCGTTGGGCGTACTGCCGCGCGGTCATCGCCATGTGGACAGCTCACCGCAGGCGTTCCCGAGTGGTTTCGTGCCGGACCCGCCGGCGCGTGGGCGTTGAGTTGGTTGATCGCAGCGCGGGGCCGCAGCTTGTCTGTAGGAGCGGCGTAAGCCGCGAAGCTGACCTTGCCAAAGCCCTTACCCCCCATGCCATCTGATGATGCCCTTGCTTCGCGGCTTACGCCGCTCCTACAAATAGGCAAAAAGGAAACCGATGCCAGAGGTCTGGCATCGGTTTCTGATTGAGGCAAATAGCTTCTCTCAATCACCCCACATCAGTGGTAATCGGGATAGTCCTTGTGCAGCGCTTTCTGGAAGTCGCGCACTTCGGTTTCTGCGCGGTCCTTGGCCCAGCCATAACGTTCCTGCAGGCGACCTGCCAGGTATTCGGCGTTGCCTTCAGCCACCTTCATGTCGTCGTCGGTAATGTCGCCCCACTTGGCCTGTACCTTGCCCTTGAGCTGGGTCCACTTGCCGGAAATGATGTCTTTGTTCATTACGCTGCTCCTTCGGGGGATACGCGGTTGATTCGCGTGGGACCACTTTCGTCGCCCCCCCGTTGGCATCAGGTCCATGTTTCGTTGTGTGCTGCTGACCTTGGTGAACATCGCTTCAGCTAGCAGACTCCGTGCATGAAAAAGGCCGGCATTGCCGGCCTCCTTCATTCATCTGCAGGACCCTGCCAAGTATCACTTACCCTTGGCAGCGTCTTCGACCTTCTCACCGGCCTTCTGCACATCCTTGCCTGCACCCGCCACGGTATTGCAGCCAGCCAGCACCGCAACCGAGAACAGCGACAACATCATCAGGGCAACCAAACGCTTCATGTGTTTCTCCTGTGGTGGTTCCATCGGTGCGGTCCACAACGGACCGCGTGTTCATCAGCACTTGCCGTCTTTGCAATCCTGCGCCTTGTCTTCGACCTTCTCACCGGCCTTCTGCATGTCCTTGCCTGCGCCCGCCACGGTATTGCAGCCGCTGAGCATGCCAACCGAGAACGCGCCCACCAGGGCCAACATCAACAGTCGCATCATCATTCGTCTTCTCCTCCCTTTCAAGGCAGATGCCGTGGCCGGTGACCGGCGGCGGGCACGTCGTGTGTGAAGACGAATCTGGCGGCTGGGCCGTGTGCTCCGCGTGAAACCGCGCAGCACACGTTCAGCGATGTCGGCCGATTGTTAATCGCGCATCAGGGTGGACTTGCCGAACAGGCTCTCCACCAGGTCCACGGCCAGCTCGGCGGTGCGGTTCTGGTGGTCGAGCAACGGGTTCAGCTCGACGATGTCCAGCGAGCCCATCAAGCCGGTGTCGGCGATCATCTCCATCACCAGCTGCGCTTCACGGTAATTGACGCCACCCGGAACCGTCGTGCCAACGCCCGGCGCGATGCTGGGATCGAGGAAGTCCACATCGAAACTGACATGCAGGTGGGTATTGGCATCGATGCCATGCAGCGCGGCTTCCATCGTCCGCTTCATCCCTGCTTCGTCGATGTAGCGCATGTCGTAGACATCCACACGGTGCTGCTTGATCAGGCGCTTCTCTTCCGGGTCGACCGAGCGGATGCCGATCTGGTGCACCTGCCACGGTGCGATCGCCGGGGCGTTGCCGCCCAGGTGGGTCAGGCCTTCCGGGCCGAGGCCGCACAGGCAGGCCACCGGCATACCGTGGATATTGCCCGATGGGGTGACGTCGGAGGTGTTGAAATCCGAGTGCGCGTCCAGCCACAGCACGCGCAGCTGCTTGCCTTGCTCACGGCACCAGCGCGCAACGGCGGTGATCGAACCCACGCCGAGACAATGGTCGCCGCCAAGCATGATCGGCATGCGGCCTTCCTTCAGCTCGGCGTAACTCGCCTCCATCAGTGCATGGTTCCATGCGACCACTTCGTCGAGATGACGGTAGCCCTGCACCGGGCCGGTCCACGGATTGCGCGGGCCATCCAGGTTGCCGATGTCGCGTACATCCACACCGCGCTCAGCCAAGGCCTCCGGCAGGCCAGCGATGCGCAGCGCCTCCGGCCCCAGCCGCGCACCACGTGCGCCCGCACCCACATCGGTAGGCACGCCAATCAGCGACACCGGACGAAAACTGCTCATACCACCTCCGTTGCAAATGAAATCAGTTTAGCGAGCGACCGCAGAAAGACCTTGCGGCAGCGCGTCAAACCCGGAGTCCAATAACCCCCTACGCCTACTGCGCCAAGCCTTCTGGCCAGCGTACGCCCACCACATGTCAGCTGTTCGCACTGTCCGGTTCAGGCTGCCGCTGCTTGTACGCCAATCAGGGTGCCGGGGCTTTTGGATCCCAGTCCGCGGGCGCAACGATCTTGGGCAGCTCCGGGTCGGCGATGTAGTTGGGCGACATGATCTGCACCCCGGCGGCGTTGAACGCATCCTGGATATTGGCATGCAGCTCACTGAGTATCTGCGCGCGCAGCGGCAACTGAATGATGTGCACGCGCACCACATAGGCAACGTAGAAATCGTTGAGCGCGGTCTGCAGCACATGCGCGGCCGGGACCCGCTGCACATGCGCGGTCTTGCCCGCAGCGTCCAGCAACAGCCTATGCACCTGTCGCCAGGGCGTGTCGTAACCGATGGTGATGCTGGTCTCCAACCACATGCCCGCTGCCTGTGGATCCCGCGAGTAGTTCAGCAGCTTGCCGCTGAGCACATGCATGTTGGGGAGACTGACCTCCACCCCGGTAAGGGTGCGGATGCGGGTGGTGAACAGGCCGATCTGCAGCACCTGGCCTTCGACATCGGCAACCTTGACCAGATCACCGACCGACATTGTCCGTGCATAGAGCAGGGTGAAGCCGGCCGCGGCCTGGCCCACGATGCTGGAGCCGCCCAGCGAGATCATCACGCCCAGCAATACGCTCAAACCCTTGAACGCGTCGCTGCTGGAGCCGGGCAGATACGGATAGGCCATCGCAAGTGCGAACAGCCAGATACCTGCCACTGTGAGCTTGCGGCTGGGCTCGGCCAACTGGCGGTCAATGCCGAAAATCTGGAAGCGCCCGTTCTGTACGCCGCGGAACAGCATGCCAACGATCTGGCTGGCCAAGCGCGCCAACAGGAAAATGATGACCGCGGTGACCAGCCCCGGAATCGCTGCCACACCGGCCCACAACCAGGCCTTGGCCTGGGCGGCGATCCACACCGTCATCGCCGTGGCCCAGGGTTGGGTGTAATCGAACTGATGGAACACGTAGCGCAGCCATTCCTCTGCCAGCACCAGCACCGCCACCAGCAGCACCGCACGCGACAGCCAGTCGGCCAAAGCATTTGCCCCGTGCAGCATCTGCTTGACCGGTGCGCTGTGCAACGCACTCGCCCGCTTTCCAACCCATGCCAACATCGCCGCACGCAGCCTGCGCGCAGCCCATGCCAGCAACCAGATCAATGCACCCGCCAACAGCGTGGCGACAAGGCTGTACAGCACACCGCGAAGCACCCGCCCCGGTGCCCGCTCGCGTTCGGCAGCGGCAACCGCATCAGCCAGCCGGCTGCGAACTTCCTCACGCACCTGGCCCAGGCTCTGGCCCTGTGCAGCATCCACGTCGGCGGGGGTGATGATGGTGACGACCTCGCCCCCGAGCAGCAGGATCGCGCCATCGGCGGTGTCGTTGAAGCTGACCCCGGGCACGCCGGGCTCCTCAACGATCCGCTTGATGTTGAGCTCGGTGACCTGCGCCCGCTGCAGTGGCGAGCGGCCCATGAAAGCGCCGCGGAAGGTAAGGATGTCGCGGTTGTAGTAACGCGCCGTCGCCGGAACCGGCCCTTCAACCTGCGCCGCGTCATCGACGGCGACCGCCGTGCCTGGCAAGGCGAGCCCGGCCAGCGACGCGAGCGCGACTGCCAGCGCGAGCGAAGCGAACCGACGTACAACCGAGCGGACGACGACGCGGCTTCGGAACATGATTGCGCTTCCCCGCAGGAACAGGTGACAGCCCGGTGCAGTGTTGCCGCAAGAGCGGCACAAAGGGAAGCCCATCCTCCGCACAGGAGACGCTGAATGTCTCCGACGGTCATGTATCGCGAACCAGCGCTCGCCAAACTCTCCCCGCAGTACCGCCCCGCTTGATATTGGTCAGTACCACCGACCAGGCCTGCTCGGATACTCACCCAATGAACAGCCCCGCCTCCACCTTGACTGTCCTCAATGCGCCGCACCGGCTGCTGTTCTTCATTGGTGTCTGCAACCTCGGCCTGGCGATGGGCTGGTGGGCGTTGTGGCTGGGCGGGTTGCAGCTGGGAAAACCCCTGCCAGCACCCGGCTTGCCGCCGGCCTGGCTGCACGGGCTATGGATGCAGTACCTGGTGCTGCCCAGTTTCATCTTCGGCTTCCTGTTGACCGTGTTCCCGCGCTGGATGGGCCTGTCGGCGCTGCCGCGATGGCAGTACGCCGGGGTCGGCGGCGGCCTGTTCGGCGCGCAGATCGCGCTGCTTGCTGCCGGCCTCGGCTGGCAGCCGGGTGTGTGGCTGGCCCTGCTGTTGGCGTTGCTGGGTTGGGCGTTCGGCCTGCTCGCACTCGGCCGTTTGCTGCTGCAGGAGAAAGGCCGCACCTGGCATGCGTGGTCCTGCTGTTCCGGCTTGCTGATGGGCTGGATAGGCCTGCTCTGCTTCGCGATTGCTGCCGCAGGCGGCGATGTCCGCTGGCAGGCACTGAGCGTGTCGATCGGCACCTTCGGACTGTTGCTGCCGATCTACGCCAGCGTCGCCCATCGCATGTTTCCGTTCTTCGCCGGCAATGTGGTGCCTGGTTACCAGGCTTGGCGGCCGCCGCAATGGCTGGCGATCCTGTGGGGGCTGTGCCTGCTGCATCTGGCCGGTGAAAGCCTGCAGCTGGCACTGGCAACGCTGCTTGCCGATGCTGGACTGCTGCTGTTGTCGCTGTACTCGCTGTGGCGCTGGTGGCCGCGCGGCCCCAAGCCTGCCTTGCTGGCGGTATTGTTCTACGGGCTGGCGTGGTGGCCGCTGGCGATGCTGCTGTATCTGCTGCAGGACATCGCCGCCCTCGCCGGCCACGTTGGCTGGCTGGAACGCGCGCCGCTGCATGCCTTGGTGATCGGCCTGTTCGGCAGCCTGCTGGTGGCGATGGTCACCCGCGTGACCCAGGGCCATTCCGGGCGTTCGCTGGTGATGCCGGTGGTGGCCTGGATCGCCCTGCTCGGCCTGCAGCTGGTCGCAGTGCTGCGCATCCTCGCACCGCTGCTGGACGATCCCTGGCGTTGGCATGCCGTCGCCGCCGCAGGCTGGCTGTTGGTGCTTGCACCGTGGTTGCTGCGGTTGGGGTGGATCTACTGGCGCCCGCGTGCGGATGGAAAACCGGACTGAACGCTGCGCTCAGACCTGAACGCGGCCGTCAGCCAGATGCACGACCTGCTGGCCGAACATATCCACATCTTCGGGATCATGGCTGATCAGCAGCAGCGGAATGCCGGTCTGGTCCAGCACGGTCTCGAGCTCCTGGCGCAGATGCGCACGCAAGGCGTGGTCGAGGGCTGCGAATGGCTCATCCAGCAGCAGCGCCTGCGGCTTGGTTACCAACGCCCGCGCCAAGGCGGTGCGCTGACGCTGGCCGCCGGAGATCTGCGATGGCAGCAGGTCACCGAGGTGATCGATACGGAACGCCTGCAGCCATTGCTCCACCGCATCGATGCGGCGACCACGCGGTGGGTTCAACAGGCCTTGCTGCAGGCCGAAACCAACGTTCTGCCGCACCGTCAGGTGCGGGAACAAGGCGTAATCCTGGAACACATAGCCGATACGGCGGCGCTGCGGTGACAGGTTGATGCCTGCCGCCGCGTCGAACAGCGCCTGCCCGTGCATGCGGATCACACCGGCATCCGGCCGCAGCAGCCCGGCCACCGCCTTCAAGGTCAAACTCTTGCCGGCGCCGGATGGGCCGAACAACACAACATTGGGCTGCGTGCAGCGCAGCGCCGCATGCAATTGGAACTGCTGGCCTGCTGCCTGCAGCTGGCGCCGGATATCCAGTTCAAGCCACATTGCGTGCCCCCTCCTGTCGCCGTCCCACCAGCCGCGCGGCGAGCAGCAACACGCTGATGCAGACCAGCGAGGACAGCAGCACCAAGGCGTTGGCGCGACCGTCATTGCCGGCCTGTACCGCCTCGTAGATGGCGATGGACAAGGTCTGGGTGCGGCCGGGAATACTGCCGGCGACCATGATGGTGGCGCCGAACTCGCCCATCGCGCGGGCAAATGCCAGCAGCAGGCCGGCAAGAATGCCGCGCCATGCCAGCGGCAAGGTCACACGGAAGAACAGCGCCAGCTCCGACACACCCAAGGTGCGCGCAGCCTGTTCCAGCTGCCCATCAACGTCTTCAAATGCCGCACGTGCAGGTTTGAACACCAGCGGAAACGACGCGACTGCGGCAGCGATCACCGCTGCCTGCCAGGTAAACACAAGATTGATGCCGAAGCTGCTCTCCAGCCATGCGCCAAGCGGGCCCTTGCTGCCGATCAGCACCAGCAGGTAATAGCCCAGCACCGTCGGCGGCAGCACCATCGGCAAGGTGAATATGGTGTCCAGCAACTCACGGCCGGGAAAGCGCCGCCGCGCCAACAAGGCACCAAATCCGACACCGAGCACGAGGTTGATCGCGGTCGCCCAGCCGGCCACCTTCAGCGACAACCACAGCGCGCTCCAGTCCAGATCCACCATCAAGGGCTACCGAAGCCGTGCCTGTGCAGGATGGCCTGGCCCGGCGCCGAGCGCACGAAGGCGATGAAGCGCTTGGCTTCGGCGGCATTGCGACTGGTCTTCACCATTGCCAGCGGATACGCGATACCACCGGCAACCGGCACCTGGAAGGCACGCTGCACGCGCTCGCTCATCGCCTGCGCGTCGGTGGCGTAGACGAAGCCTGCATCCACTTCACCCCGCGCGACATAGTCCAGTGACTGACGCACATTCTGGGTGCTGATCATCTTGGCCTGCACCGCCGGCCACAAACCGGCATGCTGCAGCGCGCCGCGTGCATAGCGACCCACCGGTACGCTGTCGGGGTTGCCAATGGCAACGCGCTTTACATCAGCCTTGGCCAGTGCCGCCAACGTGCTCGGTTTGTTGCTGGCCTGCGGCGGCACCACCACCCACAGGCTGTTCTGTGCGAATACGTGCTGTGTCGTTGGATCAATCAGGCCTTCGGTGCTGGCCTGCGCCATGGTGGTCTGGTCGGCCGAGGCCAGCACATCGACCGGCGCGCCGCGCGCAATCTGCTGCAGCAGCGTCCCGGACGCGGCGAAGTTCAGATCAACCTTCGTGCCCGGGTTGGCCTTCTCATACGCAGCGGAAATCTCGCGAAAGCTTTCAGTCAGGCTGGAAGCAGCGGAGACCGTCAGGTCAGCCGCGCTTGCCGGCAGCGTGGCGGCCAGCAACAACAATGCCCACAGTTTGTTCATGCACGCATCCTCGGTTGGGCATCATTCGCTTGCGTCATCGGTGGCCGCCATCAGCGCCAGACGCTCCGGTTGCAGCAGGATGATCTCGCGCTGCTTCACCGCGATGACTTCCTCGTCACTCAACCGGCGCAGTACCCGGCTGGCGGTTTCCGGTGCCATGCGCAGGTAGTTGGCGATCTCGGTGCGGGTCATGGTCAGGTTGAAGCGGTGCGCCGAAAATCCTCGCCGCGCATAGCGGCTGGAGATATCCAGCAGGAACGCGGCCATGCGTTCCTCGGTACGGTAATTGGCGGCCAGCAGCGCCGCCTTGCCGATCTCGGCACTGAGCAGGCTGAACAGCTTGGCCTGCAGGCCGGGCATGCGGCTGGCCAACATGCTGATACGCGGAAACGAGATACGGCACAGATGCACGGTATCCAACGCCACCGCATTGCAGGGATAACGCGAGCCGTGGATGGCGTTCAAGCCGATCACTTCGCCGGGCAAGGCGAAGCCCAGCACCTGCTCGTTGCCAAGGCTGTCATCGACGAAGGTCTTGACCATGCCGGCACGCACCGCAGCGATCGAGTCGAAGGGCTCGCCCGCACGGAAGATGTAATCGCCCGCATGGTAGGGCCCGACGTGGTCGACCATCACGTGCAGCTCGTTCAGCGCGGTCTTGTCATAGCCCTGCGAGCTGCAGGCATCGGAAAACGCACAGGTCGTGCAGAAATGCAGCGCATCACCGTCGCCGGCAGCGGCTGGATTCGGCGTCGCAGTGCCCAAGGGGCCGCGCGGTGGGGGTGTAGGTGACGTCATTCCGTTTTCAAGCAACAGCGGCCAAGGGGCGGAAGCACGCTGCGATCATACGCCACAGCAGCTCACCTTCGTTCTGGATCAACAACATGTCGCCGTCACGGCGCAGCCAGCCGCGTTCGATGAACATGGCGACGCGGCTCCAGGCGTGCTCGAAACAGGCGTCGAATGGCTGCGCGTTGCGCCATTCGAAGGCGCGCATGTCCAATGCGTGGTCGCAGGCCAGGCTCTGCACCACCTCGTCGGTCATACGTTCATGCTCTGAAAGAATAAGCCCGGACGATATGCCCGGCTGGCCAACCACCAGGCAGGCGCGCCAATGGCTCGGCTCTGGCTCGATGCGGCAGATCACATCACCGATCTGGCTGCAGGCGCCAACGCCGATGCCGAGCAGGTCATGGCGCTCGCGCCGCGGCACCCCGAGCAGGTCGCAATGACGCTGGCCGTCGCCGTTGCGCAGCGGCATTGGCAGGTCCGGCCGCTGGTAGTGGTCGCCGCCCAGCGGCAGGTAGCCGGCCGCACGCAGCAGCCGCCATGCCTGCAGCCAGTCTGTCGGCAATGGGTACTCGGGCAGCAGGGCCGGCGACGGCAGGACGATACGCTCGGGTGCCAGCTCCACTACCCGCTGCAGCCGCTGCAGGAACGACACATCGGCGTAGCACGGCACACGCAGCTGGTAATAGCAGGCGGTGAACCCGGCCTGCTGGGCGTGCGCCAACATTGCCGGCCCGTCGACACCGGCGTGGTCGATCACCGTCATCCGGGTACAGCCGACCTCACGCAAGGACGCCGGTGCGACATCGCTGGCCGCATCCAGGCGCACCTCGACCTGCGGCCGGGCGATGGTGCACAGCTGCTCCGGCACCGCGTCCAACAGCCGGCCCAGCAGGGCGGGCGGCAGATGCTCGACGATGCCCGGCTGCAGCACCATGGCAGCCACTTCGCGGTCGCTGGCCAGCATGTCGGCGTGCAGGCGCAGGCATACCATCAGCGCATCGAGGACGTTCTCGGCGCGCTCCAGGTCATGCGGCGGCGCACAGAAACCCAGGGTCAGCGCGCGTGGAATCAGATGCTCGTTGCTGGCCTGCATGGCTGCACGCCAGCCGGCTTCGGCGAAGCCCGGGCTCAGCTCCGCCGGCGCCGGGAACAACACGTGCGCGGGTTGCTGCAGCAGTGCAACATGCAATGTGGCGTCATCCATCCCGGCGGTCTCTACTGACATGCAAGCATCCTCGCGTAGCGACCGCCGGTTTTCACTGATCTGGATCAAGCGCGGCGCTGTTTCTCCGCTGCTCCGGCATCAATGGCTTCGGGCAGATCGGTCTCGCGATCGAGCTGCGGGAAGTTGCGACGCTCCATCCGCCGGATGGCGAAGTGCATCCAGGCCAGGGAGATGCTGACCAGCACGAACAGCAGCATGAAGCAGCTGCTCCAGATGCCCAGCGCATCATTGAGCGCGCCGAACACGATGGGCAGGATGAAGCCGCCAAGGCCGCCAATCATGCCGACCACGCCACCCACCGAGCCCACATGCTGCGGGTAATAGACCGGGATGTGCTTGTAGACCGCGGCCTTGCCCAGCGACATGAAAAAGCCGAGCACGAACACCAGCACAGTGAACAGGGTCACGCTGATCGCCAGATGGAAGCTGATCTCGCCGTGTATGCCCTGCACGATGTAGCGGGTATCCGGGTAGGCGAGGATGAAGGTGCAGATCACCGATACGCCCAGCGTCCAGTACATCACCCGACGTGCACCGATGCGGTCTGACATCCAGCCGCCCACCACCCGGAACAGGCTGGCCGGGATCGAGTAACACGCCGCCAACACGCCGGCCGTGCCCACGTCCATGCCATAGGCGCCGACCAGATAATGCGGCAGCCACAGTGCCAGCGCGACGAAGCCGCCGAACACGAAGAAGTAATACAGCGAGAAACGCCACACCTGCAGGTTCTTCAGCGGCGCCATCTGTTCGGCGAAGGACATCGGCTTGACGCCGCTGCGGCGGCGGTCTTCCAGCGAGGGATCTTCCTTGCTGAACAGATAGAACAGGATGGCGGTGACCGCCAGGCCGACGGCCCACAGCTTGGCCACCATCATCCAGCCCGAGGCCACCATCACCAGCGGCGCCAGCAGCTTGGTCACCGCCGAGCCGATGTTGCCAGCACCGAAGATGCCCAACGCGGTGCCCTGCTTCTCCGGCGGGAACCACTTGGACACATAGGTGACGCCGACCGAGAAGTTGCCGCCGGCGATGCCGACGAACAAGGCCGCCAACAGGAACTGCGGATAGGTCTGCGCATAGGTCAGCAGCCAGGTCGCCACCGCACCACACAGCATCACCAGGGTCATCACCTTGCGCCCGCCGAACTGATCGGACCAGATGCCGAGGAAGACGCGGATCACCGAGCCGGTCAGTACCGGGGTGGCGATCAGCAGACCGAACTGGGTGTCATTCAGACCCAGCTGTTCGCTGATCTGGATGCCGATGATGGCGAAGATCATCCACACCGCGAAACACACGGTGAAGGCGAAGGTGCTCAGCCATAGCGCACGTTGTTGTTCGCCGCTGCTGATGTTCTGTAGATTCTGGCTCATTGCCGCTCCTGGGGGGATTGCGTCTTACTCAGCTTGTGCTTCGATGTCTTCCAGCCCGCGTACCGGGTAACGCTCGCGCAGCTCCAGCAGGAACTGCTGCACGTCGCGCTGGCGCACCTGCAGTTCGAGGTAGTCACTGATCTGTGGCTGCACCTGCTCGAAGCTCAGCGCTACGCCGGCTTCCAGCACGTCAACGCTGACCACGTGGTAGCCCCAGCGCGATTCCACCGGAAAACCCGCCAGGCCTTGCCGCAGGCGGAATACCTGGCGATCGAATTCCGGCGTGGTCTGGCCGCGTTGCAGCCAGCCCAAATCGCCGCCCTCGCTGCTGGACGGGCACTGCGAGTGGCGCGCGGCCAGATCGGCGAACAGGTGTGGCTGCTCCAGCAGTTCGGCAATCAGCTTTTCGGCCTGGGTGCGGGCTTTCAGCCGGCCGGCGATATCGTCGGCCGGTGCCGCCAGCAGGATGTGGCGTACACGGATGCGGTCCGGTGAGCGGAAGCGCTCGGGGTTCTGCGCGAAGTAGCGCTGGCAGTCGTCCTCGCTGGGCACGCGGTCTACCAGCGTCTGTTCGATCAGTTGCTGGATGCGTGCTTCCTCGCTGGTCTCCTGGCCAACGCCGGGGGCGTCGGCCAGGCCAAGCCGCTCGGCTTCCAGCCGCAGCAGCTCGCGTACCACCAGCGCACGCGCCGCATCGGCACGTGACTGCTCCGGGCGCATCGCCCGGTGGTACTGCATCTCGCGGGCGATGTCAGCCTCGCTGATCGGCGTGTCCTGCACGTACAGACTGCACGGTGCCGGTTGGCCCAGGCTGCGCGGACCATCATCGGCGTCGTGATGGTGGCCGGCCTCGGCCGGCACCGGTGTCTGCGAATCGATGACGGTGATGGGGAGAATGCGTGGCAGGCTGCCCATGAGTTACTCCCACGGACCGTAGCGCAGCGTGGCCTGGCGACGACGCACCACCTGGTATGGCCGCCACAGGTAGCTGATCGGCACGCTCCACACATGCACCAGACGGGTGAACGGGGCGATCAACACCAGCGTCAGGCCGAGGAAGATGTGCGCCTTGTAAACCCAATGCACGCCTTCTACATAGTCGGCCGCACCGGCACGGAAGGTGACGATGTGCTGCGCCCACTCGGCCAGCATCACCATCACGCCGCCATCGAGATGGCCGGCGGAGACCTTGATGCTGTACAGGCCTAGGCAGAGCTGGGCGAACAGCAGCACCAGCACCAGCGTGTCACCGAAGCTGCCGATCGCACGTACCCGCGCATTGGTCAGGCGACGCACCAGCAGGATGGTGATGCCGACGAAGCACAGCGCGCCGAAGAAGCCGCCAACCACCATCGCCAGCAACTGCTTCTGCGAGGAAGTGATGAAGGGCTCGTACAGCGCATGCGGGGTCAGCAGGCCGACGAAGTGACCGCCGAGGATGGCGATGATGCCGATGTGGAAACAGTTGCTGCCAAAGCGCATGCCACGGTCGGACAACAACTGGGTGGAGCCGGTGCGCCAGCTGTACATGGCCTTGTCATAGCGCGCCCAGCTGCCGATCAACAGCACCGCCACCGCGATGTAGGGATAGAACTGGAAGGCGAACTGATTGAGGTAATTCATGGCTGGATCTCCCGCGGCTGCGCGCGTGCCGGTGAACGATGGGGTGGATCACATTCCTGCGAAGGCGCATCGGCACCGAAGCGCACCGCTTCTTCTTCCCACAGCTGGTCCATGGCTTCGACGGTGTCGTCGCGCACTTCCTCGCTTGCGCGCTGGCGCAGCACGGCCAGATTCACCTTGCCCTCGCCTGCCTCGACCAGGATCTCCAGCAACACTGCATGCGGCAGCCCACGCTCGGCGGCGCGTGCGGCGAGCATGCCGGCGATATGGCCGATGTGGTGCAGCCAGTCCTTGGCCTCGGCCTGCGGCCGGTGCGAGAGGTATTCCAGCAACAGCGGCAGGTAGTCCGGCAGCTCCCGCGCATCCAGCTCGAAACCGTTCTTGCGATAGGCTTCGATCAGGTCGACCATGGCCTGGCCGCGGTCACGTGATTCGCCGTGGATGTGTTCGAACACCAGCAGGCTCATCGAGCGGCCACGGTCGAAAGTGGCCAGCCAGCGGTCCTGCGCGTCCAGCGGGTCGCTGGCCAGCAGGTCACGAACGAAGGTCTGCAACTGCCCGCGACGGGCCGGCGACAGCGCCGGATCGTCGCAGGCCTCGAGCAGCTCCTCGCCATGCTGCCAAAGCTCGTCACGCGGATAGTCCAGCAGGACACCAATCAGCTTGAGCACACTCATTTCGTCACCTCGTGCCGGTGCTGGCGATTGGGATGCACCGCAAAGGTGGTGCTCTTGCGCTGGGTGAACAGGTCGGCCGGGCTATCGCCGTTGCAACCATTGCCAAAGGTGAAGCCGCAACCGCCGCGTTCGCCGAAGGCGTCATTGGCGTACTCACGGTGCGCACTCGGAATGACGAAGCGGTCCTCGTAGTTGGCAATGGCCAGGTAGCGGTACATCTCTTCCACCTGCGCCGGAGTCAAACCAACCTGTTCGAGCACGCGCATGTCTTCCACGCCGTCCACGTTCTTGCCACGGCGCCAAGCGCGCATCGCCATCAAACGCTCGAGTGCGCGGATGACAGGCGCTTCGTCACCTGCCGTCAGCAGATTGGCCAGGTAACGCACCGGGATACGCAGCGAGGCGATATCCGGCAGTTCACCGCTCATGCCAACGTGGCCACGCTCGGCCGCCGATTGAATCGGCGACAACGGCGGCACGTACCAGACCATCGGCAAGGTGCGATATTCCGGGTGCAGCGGCAGCGCCAGCTTCCAGTCGATGGCCAGCTTGTAGACCGGCGACTGTTTGGCCGATTCCAGCCAGCTGTCGGGGATGCCTTCGGCACGCGCGGCGGCGATCACCGCCGGGTCGAACGGGTCCAGGAAGATGTCCAGGTGCGACTGGTACAGGTCCTTCTCCGCTGCCACCGATGCGGCTTCAGCAATGCGGTCGGCGTCGTACAGCATCACCCCCAGGTAGCGGATGCGACCCACGCAGGTTTCCGAACACACGGTGGGCTCGCCCATCTCGATGCGCGGGTAGCAGAAGATGCACTTCTCGGACTTGCCGCTCTTCCAGTTGTAATAGATCTTCTTGTACGGGCAGGCCGACACGCACATGCGCCAGCCACGGCACTTGTCCTGGTCGATCAGCACGATCCCGTCTTCCTCGCGCTTGTAGATCGCACCGGACGGGCACGCCGAGACACAGGCCGGGTTGAGGCAGTGCTCGCACAGGCGCGGCAGGTACATCATGAAGGTCTTTTCGAAGGCGCCGTAGATCTCCTTCTGCACCTTGTCGAAGTTGTAATCGCGCGAACGCTTGGAGAACTCGGTACCGAGGATTTCCTCCCAGTTCGGGCCCCACTCGATCTTCTCCATGCGCTGGCCGGTCAGCAGCGAGCGTGGACGCGCGGTCGGCTGGTGCTTCAGCTCGGGCGCGTCGTGCAGGTGCTGGTAATCGAAGTCGAACGGCTCGTAGTAGTCGTCGATCTGCGGCAGGTCGGGGTTGGAGAAGATCTTGGCCAGCATGCGCCAGCGGCCACCGGCGCGCGGCACCAGCTTGCCGCTGCCGTTGCGCACCCAACCACCGTTCCACTTCTCCTGGTTTTCCCATTCCTTGGGGTAACCGATGCCGGGCTTGGTCTCGACGTTGTTGAACCAGGCGTACTCCACGCCTTCGCGCGAGGTCCACACGTTCTTGCAGGTGATCGAGCAGGTGTGGCAGCCGATGCACTTGTCCAGGTTCAACACCATCGCAATCTGGGCACGTACTTTCATCACACCACCTCCCGCGCGGCGCCCGAGGCATTCGAGTTTGATTGCTCGTCATCCAGCCAATCGATCTTGTCCATCTTGCGCACGATCACGAACTCATCGCGGTTGGTACCGCAGGTACCGTAGTAGTTGAAGCCCCAGGCCAGCTGCGCGTAGCCGCCGATCATGTGGGTGGGCTTGAGCACGATGCGGGTCACCGAGTTGTGGATGCCGCCGCGGGTGCCGGAGATCTCCGAGCCCGGCACGTTGATGATGCGTTCCTGGGCGTGGTACATCATCGCCATGCCCGGCATCACGCGCTGGCTGACCACCGCACGCGCGGCAATCGCACCGTTGACGTTGAACAGCTCGATCCAGTCGTTGTCCTCGATGCCGGCGTTGCGTGCATCGTCCTCGCTCAACCAGACGATGGGACCACCACGCGACAAGGTCTGCATGATCAGGTTGTCGCTGTAGGTGCTGTGGATGCCCCACTTCTGGTGCGGGGTAATCCAGTTCAGCACGATCTCCTTGTTGCCGTTCTGGCGCTTGTTGAGCAGCGGCTCCACCGTGCGTGTATTGACCGGTGGGCGGTAGCTCATGAAGGCCTCACCGAAGTCGATCATCCACTCGTGATCCTGGTAGAACTGCTGGCGGCCGGTGATGGTGCGCCACGGGATCAACTCGTGCACGTTGGTGTAGCCAGCGTTGTAGCTGACGTTGTCGTCTTCCAGCCCGGACCAGATCGGCGAGGAAATGATCTTGCGCGGCTGCGCCTGGATGTCACGGAAGCGGATCGCTTCGTGTTCCTTGCCCAGCGCCAGATGGGTATGCTCGCGGCCGGTGAAGGTGCCCAGCGACTCCCAGGCCTTGACCGCGACATGGCCATTGGTTTCCGGTGCCAGGTGCAGCACCACTTCGCAGGCATCGATCGCCGTGTCGATGGACGGGCGACCCTTGCTGATGCCGTCCTCCAGCACGGTGTGGTTGAGCTTGCCGAGGAATTCCACCTCGTGCTTGGTATCCCAGCTCATGCCCTTGCCGCCGTTGCCGAGCTTGTCCAGCAGCGGCCCCAGCGAGGTGAACTTACGGTAGAGATTGGGGTAGTCGCGCTCGACCACCGCCATGCTCGGCATGGTCTTGCCGGGGATGGCCTCGCACTGGCCCTTCTTCCAATCGGCGACGCCGAACGGCATGCCCAGTTCGTTGGGCGTGTCGTGCAGGGTCGGTACCAGCACCAGATCCTTCTCGACACCGAGCACGCCCGGTGCCATGTCGCTGAGCGTACGAGCGACGCCCTTGAAGATCTCCCAGTCGCTGCGCGATTCCCAGGCCGGGTCCACCGCCTTGGACAGCGGGTGGATGAACGGATGCATGTCCGAGGTGTTGAGGTCGTCCTTCTCGTACCAGGTGGCGGTCGGCAGCACGATGTCCGAGTACAGCGCCGTGGTGCACATGCGGAAATCCAGCGTCACCAGCAGGTCGAGCTTGCCTTCCGGGGCTTCGTCATGCCACTTCACGTCCTCGGGTTTGACCGCGCCCATCTCGCCCAGGTCCTTGCCCTGCAGGCCATGACGCGTGCCGAGCAGATGCCGCAGCATGTACTCGTGGCCCTTGCCGGAGGAACCGAGCAGGTTGGAGCGCCAGATGAACATCATGCGCGGGTGATTCTGCGCGGCATCCGGATCGGCGAAAGCGAAATCCAGCGAGCCGTCCTTGAACTTGGACAGCGCATAGTCGGCCGGTGCGATGCCGGCCTGTTCGGCCTCGCGCACCAGCTGCAACGGATTGCGGTCCAGCTGCGGTGCACTCGGCAACCAGCCCATGCGCACCGCGCGCAGGTTGAGGTCGGCCAGGCTGCCGCTGTATTTGGAAGCATCGGCCAGCGGTGACAGCAGTTCGTCCACCTGCAGCTTCTCGTAACGCCACTGCCCGGTGTTGAAGTAGAAGAACGAGGTGCCGTTCATCTGCCGCGGCGGGCGGCTCCAGTCCAGGCCGAAGGCCAGCGGCTGCCAGCCGGTCTGCGGGCGCAGCTTTTCCTGGCCCACGTAATGCGCCCAGCCACCACCGGTCTGGCCCACGCAGCCGCACATGACCAGCATGTTGATCAGGCCGCGGTAGTTCATGTCGTTGTGGAACCAGTGGTTCATGCCGGCGCCGACGATGATCATGCTGCGACCATGGGTCTTGTCGGCGGTGCGGGCGAACTCACGGGCAATTTCGATCACCTCGGCGCGTGACACGCCGGTGATGCGCTCCTGCCAAGCGGGAGTGCCCGGCACGTTGTCATCGAAGCTCTTGGCGACATTGCCGCCGCCGAAGCCACGATCAACACCGTACTGCGCCAGCAGCAGGTCGTAGACCGTGGCCACCAGCGCTTCGCCACCATCAGCCAACTGCAGGCGGCGCAGCGGGATATTGCGCTCCAGCACTTCCTCGGCCGGTGCGGCGGTCCAGCCGTCGCTCTCGATGCCGCCGAAGTATGGGAAGCTCACCGCCTCGATGCCATCGTGGATATCGGCCAGGCTCAGGCGCAGGCGCGTGTCATGGCCATCGCTGGCCTTTTCCTCGATGTTCCACTTGCCCTTCTCGCCCCAGCGGAAGCCGACCGAGCCATTCGGCACGGTGATGTCGCCGCTGTTCTCGTCGAACGCCAGCGTCTTCCATTCGGGGTTGTTGCTCTCGCCCAGCCCGCCCAGCTCGCTGGCGCGCAAGAAGTGGCCCGGTACCAGGCGGCCATCGGCGCGGCGCTCGACGCGCACCAGCATCGGCATGTCCGAGTACTGGCGGCAGTAGTCCTGGAAGTATTGCGAAGGCGTGTCGACGTGGAACTCGCGCAGGATCACGTGGCCGAAGGCGAATGCCAGTGCGGCATCGGTACCCTGCTTGGGATGCAGCCAATGGTCGGTGAGCTTGGCCAGCTCGGAATAGTCGGGACAAATCGACACCGTCTTGGTGCCGTTGTAACGCGCCTCGGTGAAGAAGTGCGCGTCGGGCGTGCGCGTCTGCGGCACGTTCGAGCCCCAGGCGATGATGTAGCGGCTGTTGTACCAATCGGCCGATTCCGGCACATCGGTCTGCTCGCCCCACACCTGCGGCGAGGCCGGCGGCAGATCGCAGTACCAATCGTAGAAGGACAGACAGGCACCACCGAGCAGCGACAGATAGCGCGCACCGGCAGCGTAGGACACCATCGACATTGCCGGAATCGGTGAGAAGCCGACGATGCGGTCCGGGCCGTATTCCTTGGTGGTGTAGAGGTTGGAGGCGGCGATGATCTCGTTGGCCTCGTCCCAGTTCAATCGAACGAAACCGCCCATGCCGCGCCGACGCTTGTACTCGCGGGACTTGGCCGGGTCCTGCACGATGCTGGCCCAGGCCTCGACCGGTGACATGGTCTTGCGGGCCTGCCGCCACATGCGCAGCAAGGTGCCGCGGATCAGCGGGTACTTCAGCCGGTTGGCGCTGTACAGGTACCAGGAATAGCTGGCACCACGCGGGCAGCCGCGTGGTTCGTGATTGGGCAGGTCCGGGCGGGTGCGCGGGTAGTCGGTCTGCTGGGTTTCCCAGGTGACCAGGCCGTTCTTGACGTAGATCTTCCAGCTGCAGGAGCCGGTGCAGTTCACGCCGTGGGTGGAGCGTACGATCTTGTCGTACTGCCAACGGGCGCGATAACTGTTTTCCCAGTCCCGCCCTTCGCTCTTGCTGAACCCGTGGCCATCGGCAAAGGGTTGTGGATCCCGCTTGAAGAACTGCAAGCGATCAAGGAAATAGCTCATGGTGAATCTCCGTTCGCAAACTGCTGCATCGTGGCTATGTGTGGAATCTGGCTGCGGTGCGTGTGTAACTCAGCAGGGGGTTTCAGCCCCGCGCCGGTAGTACCACCACCAGGTCACGACCAGGCAGGTGATGTAGAACGCAATGAAGCCGTACAGCGCCATGTCCGGGCTGCCGGTCAAGGTGATGGAAGAGCCGTAACTCTTGGGGATGAAGAAGCCGCCGTAGGCACCGATGGCGCCGGAGAAGCCGACAACGGCAGCGGATTCGATGCTGGCCTGGTGGGCAGCAGCCTTCTTGCCTTCGGCACCTTCATTGGCCGACAGGCGCTCGTGCAGGGTGCGGAAGATCACCGGGATCATCCGGAAGGTGGTGCCGTTGCCGATGCCGCTGAGCACGAACAAGGCCATGAACGAGAGCAGGAAGCCAACGAAGTTGCCGCCCTGGCCATTGCTCGGCAGGAAGTGCAGCACGCCGAACACCGCTGCGATCATCAACGCGAACACCCAGAAGGTCAGGCGTGCGCCACCCCAGCGGTCGGCCATGCTGCCGCCCACCGAGCGCATCAGTGCGCCCAGCAGCGGGCCGATGAAGGCATAGGCCAGTGGATTCACATCCGGGAACTGGCTCTTGACCAGCATCGGGAAGCCGGCCGAGAAGCCGATATAGGAACCGAAGGTGCCGATGTACAACCAGCACATCAGCCAGTTGTGCTTGCGGCGGAAGATCACCGCCTGCTCGGAGAACGAGGAGCGAGCGCTGGTCAGGTCATTCATGCCGAACCAGGCGGCGATCGCGAAGAAGGCAATGAACGGCACCCAGATGAAACCGGCGTTCTGCACGAACAGGGGAGCGCCGCCGTCGGCCACCGCTTGCGGTGCGCCGCCCATGGCGCCAAACACGCCGACGCTGATCACCAGCGGCACCACCGCCTGCGACACCGATACGCCGACATTGCCCAGGCCTGCATTCAAACCCAGCGCCATGCCCTGGCGCTGCTTGGGATAAAAGAACGAGATGTTGGACATCGACGAGGAGAAGTTGGCGCCGCCGAAGCCACAGAGGATGGCGATCAGCACGAACACCCAATACGGCGTGGCCGGGTTCTGCACCGCAAAGCCCAGCCACAAGGTCGGCAGCAGCAAGGATGCGGTCGACAATGCGGTCCAGCGGCGGCCACCGAAGATCGGGATCACGAAGGAATAGAAGATGCGCAGCGTGGCGCCGGACAGGCTGGGCAGGGCCACCAGCCAGAACAGCTGATCGGTGGTGAAGGCGAAACCGATCTTGGGCAGGCTGATGGTCACTGCCGAGAACAGCACCCATACCGAGAACGCCAGCAGCAGTGACGGTATCGATATGACCAGATTGCGGGTGGCGACCTTCTTGCCGGTGCGTTCCCAGTAATCAGGATCCTCCGGCCTCCAATCGTTGATGACGCGACCGGGACCGGAACTGCTCTGCTTTGCTACATCGCGACTGGCACTCATGCATCGCTCCAAGGCTGTTTGATACGGCGCTGGCTTGCTGTGCTGTTGCTTGCCCAGTCGCCACGGCGTCATTAGGCCCGGCGCCCCCTGGGGCAGTCTTGATCTTGATCAATCCAACGGCGCTCTCGCACCGACTACCTGACAAATATCAACTGATGCTTACGGCGTCGGCCGGATTGCGGCGCTGCACGCCGCGTTGACGCACGCTGTCACGCACATCCACATCAAATTGAAGCTGCAGCGGCGGCAGTGCCTGCGTTGGCAGCATGAAACCCAGGCCGTCACGGCATGGCAGACGCGCCTGCAGCGCCAGCACGTCTTCGCGCGGCAGCTTGATCATCAACGTGGTTGCATCGCCATCCAGCAGCGCCTCCGCCATGTCGTGCAGCTGCAAGCGCTGCGACAGGGCTCCGGGCGTGCCAAGCCAGGTCTGGTTCTCCAGCACCTCGCCAGCGAGCAGGCGTGCCAGCTCGCTTTCATCAATGCGCAGCCGTAGCGACTGCGACTGGATCTGGACTTTCATGACGCAACTTCCTCCCATTCGCGGGGGGTATTGCAGTTCACAAGGCGGGCTTCGGCACCGGCTGGCAGCGGCAGCTCCAGGCCACCGAGGCGGCGTTGGAACATCCGTAGCGAGCGTGGCCCGTCTGTACCCGTGACCATTTCATACAGCAGACTGCGACAAGTGCCGTCGATGTTCAAGTACATCGGCACCGGTTCCCCGCAAAAAGTTGCACACGACGCGGCTCCCGCCCCAGCCAGCTGTCGCAGCAATGTCACATCCAACAAGGGCATATCCACCGGCACTACCCATGCAGGCCCGTCATCCAGGGTTTCCACCACGCTGTGCAGGCCGCCCAGCGGGCCGCAGCGCGGCACCACATCGGGTACCGAATCGAAGCCTGGATAGTCGCCACTCACCTTTACGGGATGGGCACCAAGTGCACTCAGCAGCGCACAACTGTGTTCGAGCAGCGTGCGCCCACGCCACCGCAGCAGCGCCTTGTCCTGGCCCATGCGGCTGGACAGCCCGCCGGCCAGCACGATGCCGGCCACCGGCGCCGGCTCAATGCGAGTGGTCGTGGACATGTCCGTCGATGTGCGCGTGCTCGGTGTCGGGTTGGCACAGGCTGCAGCCCTCGCTCCACTCGCTGTCGCCGTCCTGGTAATGCTCCTGCTTCCAGATCGGCGAACGGTGCTTCACCCCCTCGATCAACTGCCGGCAGGCGCGGAACGCCTCATCACGGTGCGGGCTGCCAGCGGCTACCACCACGGCGACATCACCGACTGCCAGTCTGCCTTTGGCATGTGCCACGTACAGTTTGATGCGTGGGCCGAAGTCGGCGGTGATTTCGGCAATCTGCCGCTGGAACTCATTCAATACCAGCGGCTCGAACAGGTCATAGGTGATGCCCAGCACCGGCCGGCCCTGGTTCAGATCACGCACCTTGCCGATGAAGACATCGATGCCGCCAAAACCCGGCTCGGATACGGCGGCGATGCCTTTCGCAGGATCAATCGCCGCATCGGCACGGTCCACCACTTTCCATACACTTTCGAAGCTCATCTCAGCCTCCACTTACCGGTGGCAGGATCGCCACCCGCCCGTCGCCGGGCAGCACATCGTTGTCGCGCAATACGCGTTGTTCGTCGGCGAATGCCGAGTAATCGACCAGGCCGGCACGGAACTGCGGGTAGCGCTGCTGCAGCAATGCGCGCAGCGCCCTGCGCAGGTCGATGACCTGCCCGCCTTCGACCGGCACACTGAGCTCGCGCTGCGGGTCCAGCTCCGAAAACGCCCCAAACAGCTGCACCACTATCTCTTTCATGACATCTCCTGCGGGCTGAGCTGCACCGGTTCGCGGTGGCCCCAGCCCTGTACACGTACCAGACTGCCGGCGGTGGCCAGATCATCGTCACCCTCCAGCACCACCCACGCATTGGCGCGCAGCATGGTCTTGAGGCGGAAGGACTCCTGCCCGGCCAGCACACGCACGCTCAGCTGCCCACTTGCATCGGCCTGCACGCGTGCGCGCGCATGGAAACGCAGGCCCGGCGGCTTGCGCACGTCGGCCTGCAGTGGCAACTGCAATACATATTCTTCTGCGAGGCCAAGCATCTTTCGCAGCACCGGCTCGACGAAGAAACGCAGCCCAACCGCGGCAGAAATCGGGTTACCCGGCAGGCCGAAATACAACGTGCCATCGGCCAGCCGCGCGAACAGCAGCGGTTTTCCCGGGCGGATCGCGACCTTGTGGAAAATGATCTCGGCACCGCGCGCACGCAGCGCATCGGGAATGAAATCGTAGCGGCCCTGCGATACCGCGCCGGTACTCAGCACTACCCGCGCACCCGCAGCCAGCGCTGAATCCAGAGCGGCATCAAAGGCGGCAACGTCATCACTGACCACGCCGTTCCAGACCACGTCCGCACCTGCAGCACGCAGGCGGCTGACCAGGAACGGGCGATTGCTGTCGCGTATCTGCCCGGACTGCAGCTCTGCGGTCGCATCGCTGATCAACTCCTTGCCGGTGCTGATCACCGCAACCTGCGGCTGTTGTTGTACCTGCACCGTGGCAACGCCGAGTGCATGCAGCAAGGTCATCGCATTGACGTCCAGGGCCGAACCCGCAGCGAGCACGGTTTCGCCCTGTTCTACATCCTGGCCGCGCAGTCGTACATGCTGGCCGGGCTTCACCGTTGCCTGCAGGCGCACGCGGGTGGGACGGCCTTCCACGGCCTCCAGCACCTCGACCTGTTCGATCGGCACCACGCTGTCCAGACCCGACGGCATGCGTGCGCCAGTCATGATTTCCCAGGCCTGTGCGGAATCGCCGTCTGCAGCGGCGGTGTCGCCTGCGGCCTGCCAACCCTGCACCCGCAGCACGCTGCCCGCTGCCACCGGTTGCCCGTTCGCGCACAGCGCGAAGCCGTCCATCGCAGCGTTGTCGAACGGCGGCAGGTCCTGCGCGCTGTTTACCGGTGCGGCCAGTATCCGTTCGGCGGCCGCATCGATGGAAACCTGTTCACTGCGCGCCGCCGGTGCGGCCGCCAGCAACTGCTGCAGCGCCTGCGCATAACTGATCATGCGTGCGTGCCCCCGTCCATCATTGCCAGCGCATGGCCGAGCACGGGGGTGAGGATGTTCATGCACTGTGCGGCGGCGCGCGGGCTGCCTGGCAGGGCGATGACCAGCAGATCGTCCAGTTGCACGACTTCTGCGCGGCTCAGCCAGGCCATCGGTGTGTGCTGGGCACTGAGCCCGCGCAGCATCTGTGCCAGTCCGGGCACCGGGCGTCCACCCAATGCCTGCAAGGCCTCGGGCGTCAGATCACGCGGGCCCAGGCCAGTACCGCCAGTGCACAGGCAGAGGCGCACACCGTCGGCGGCCAGCGCGCGCAGGCGCGCGACCAAGGGCTCGATGCCGTCTGCCAATACTTCATTGCTGACCACCTCACCGCCCAAGGCCTGCAGGCCCTTGACCAGCACCGGCCCGGATTCGTCGACATAGTCGCCGCGGCTTGCGCGGTCACTGAGGGTGATCACCGCACAGCGCGCCGCGCCCAGAGTCTTGGGCGGACGCGGGCGGAAACGTTCAAGCTCGCCGGCATCCATGCCTTGCGGGTGTGTCCACACGCCACTCTTGCCGCCTTCCTTGAACAGCAGGCGGATGGCACTGATTTCCAGTGCCGGCTCGACCGGCTTGCTCAGGTCGTACAAGGTCAGCAGGGCGGCATTGACGCCGGCCAGCGCTTCCATCTCGACGCCGGTACGCGCTTCGCTGGCGCACTCGCACCAGACCCGGATCGCCAGCCGTTCCGGCACCGGCGCGCAGTACACGCGCACCAGCTCCAACGGCAGCGGGTGACACATCGGCATCAATGCCGAGGCCATCTTTGCGCCTTGCAGACCGGCAATCTCAGCCATCACCAGCGCATCACCCTTGGGCAGGCGGCGCTCGACGATCAATGGATAGGCAACAGGCCCGGCGATCAGTTCACCCACCGCCACCGCGCGACGGCGGGTGATGCGTTTGTCGCGTACATCGGCCATATGGAATGCCGCACTTATCTGCCCACTCATTGCTTGTTTCATCCTCCAATCGAGGCCAGGTGCGGGGTAAGCCCGGTCTGGCCGAAGTGCAGTCCATGCCCGGCCGCCTTGAGCCCAAGCTGGGTGGTGATGCGCGCCAGCAGCGCATCCTGGTCATCGTCGGACTGCAGCAGCGGGCGCAGCGCCACGCCGAAGTCACCGAACAGGCACAGGCGCAGGTCGCCGCGCGCAGTAACCCGCAGGCGATTGCAGCCTTTGCAGAAATCCTTTGAATACGGGGCGATGATGCCGATGCTGCCGCGGTAATCCGGGTGGCTGAACTCACGTGCTGGGCCGGCATCGGCGACGCGCTTGCGCTCACTCCAACCGGCAGCCAGCAGCTGTTCGATCACCACGTCGGCGCGCAGGTGATGGCGCTCGTAGTACTCGCGGTTGTCACCGGTGCGCATCAGCTCGATGAAACGCACACTGATTGGGCGCTCGCGCAGGAATTCCATCCACGCCGGCAGCTCGTCATCGTTGAGGCCGCGCAGCAACACCGCATTGAGCTTGATCGACTGCAGGCCCAGGGCCTGCGCCAGGTTGAGACCTTCCATGATCTCGGGCAGCCGATCGTGGCCGGTGATGGCGTGGAAGCGATCACGCTGCAGGCTGTCCATGCTGACATTGAGCGCAGTGAGCCCGGCGCGGTGCCAGCCGGGCAGATGCCGCGGCAGCAGGCAGCCATTGGTGGTGATGGCCACTTTGCGGATACCCGGCACCTGCGCCACGGTAGCGATGATCTGCGGCAGGTCCTTGCGCAGGCTGGGCTCGCCGCCGGTCAGGCGGATCTTGTGCATGCCCAGCGCAGCAAACCCGCGCACCAGCCGTTCGATCTCATCCACCACCATGAACTGCGGCCGGCCATCGGCCTGATAACCGTCGGGCAGGCAGTAGCTGCAACGGAAGTTGCAGGCCTCGGTCAGCGACAGACGCAGGTATGGAAAGCTGCGACCGAAGCCGTCGGTGAGTTGGCTCATGGCTGTTTCACCTTGTGACTCCACGTTTGCACGCTCGCCCGGCATGCCGGGATGCCCTCGCCTTTGTTGACAGGCTGCCAGCCTACGCGGGGCATTGCGACGATGGCATGACTTAAATCAATTCAGACCCCAGCCAGACCCTGGTCAGCTGTGGCAGCATGGCTTCTCAATGGCTTCCTCCTTGTGAAAACAATCATGATGCTGAGTGATTTCGACGATCTACTGCGTGCCGCTTCGGAGCAGACCGAGCCACAACGCCTGTTGTTCGTGTTCGTCAAAGCCGACCTGCCTGAATCCCCGACCGCCGATCAACATGCCCGCCATGACAGCGGTGAAGGTGGCACCCTGAGCCCGGTGCTGTGCGTGGACAAGGCCCCGCAGGAAATCGCCTCGTTTGCCGCACTTGCCGCCGAATCTGCCAACACCGGCTTGGCCTGGGACCTGGTATTCGTCGCCTCGCTGGATGGCCGCGCCGGCATTGCTCCCTCCAGTGATGAAGCCGCGCAGCCGCTGCGCCTGATGGTCAATGCCGTCAACGATGGTCAGATCAGCCGCTTCGCCGCGTTTGACCGCGACGGCGCGCCGGTGCAGTTCTACTAGCGCGCAGTTCCGGCAGCACGCAGCGTTGCCAGCTGGCACCCCGCTCAGGTCGCAAGCTGCAGCAACAGGAAGAAGATCACCAGCACGGTGTTCAGCCCCCACGCCACGGTGAGGCCGCGTGCGGCCAAACCATAGTTGGGGTTGTGCGCGCTGGGCGCGGCCCGCCACACCGTGGGGATGATCCAACCGGTGTAGAGCAGCAAGACGGCAAACAGGCCGAGCAGCAGGCTGGTCCTGCCTTGCATCAGCGCCCATAGCGCCGCGGCCCATAACAGATTGCTGGGGATCACCCCCTGCAGCCAGAACACACGCCACAAATGTGAGGGCGGCGACTTGTCGCCCGGGGTACTCATCGAACCGACAGCAGTCATGATCGGGACTCCTGAGTTGCGCAGCACTGTACCCGAGCTTGCACCTGCCAAGCGGGCGGGTCAAATCCGCTGGCAGTCATCGCGGTAAGTGCTATCGCCTTGCCCGATCAGCAAGCTTGCCGCGCCAGCACATAGCCGGCATCCGGATGCTGCCATGCCGGGTTTCCCGGCAGTGCTCGGGCGGGGCACCTCGCCAGCCCTCTTCAATCCGCGTCATCCAGCAGACAGCGCACCAGCTTCTCGACCAGACGGCTGACCTGCTTGCGGTCGATATCCGCGCCCACCGCGCCACGCACCATCACGCCGTTGAAGATTGCCGAGATCATGTTCATCCGCAGCTCAACCTCGGCCGCGTCCAGCCCCTCTGGCAAGCCGACCCGATTGGACAAGGCCATGAATTCGCCGCTCACTACCTTGTCCGATTGCCGAAGGATGCGCTGGATGGCCGGATTACGTGCGGCTTCGGCGGCCAACTCCAACTGCAGTTCCAGATGCGCGGGATCCAGGCAGCGGTCCACGGAATCGGGGACCTGCCGCGTCACCCGGGTTGCCAGGCTGCCGCCGCTCTCGTCTTCCTGCAGCTTGCGGGCCAGCTCGGAGAGGTTCTGCTCCTCACGCTTGGCGATGGCCTCGACGATGGCTTCCTTGTTCTCGAAGTAGTGATAGATGTGCCCCGGGCTCATCCCGGCCGCTTTCGAGATCTTGGCGATGCTGGTGCCATGGAAGCCATTGCGTCGGAAGCAGACGCTGGCCGCGTCCAGCACCTGCTGGCGGCGCGCCTCACCCTTCTCCTGACCAACCGCAGCGCTGCTACTCGCATTCATGAAGTGAACCTGGCGATGTCTTGATCGGATTGGCGCATGACCCCGGCCATGTTGTGTAGTACGATCATTCTAACTAGAACGATCATTCTAATTCTGGTTGAACGCTTGGATGGCCTCCCCGCCGCCGAGCCGAGCACAACGGAGCACGCCCATGACCACCCTGCTGAAAGACATTGCGGTGCTGTTCGACGCCAGCGAATCCGGCCAACAGATTCTGGATACGGCAACCCGACTGGCCGGCGGCCATGCCTCGCATCTGATCGGCATCACCGCCCTGGCCCAGCAGCCGGCCACCCTGCAGGCAGGTTTTGCCAAGGGCGAGGCCCTGCATGAAGTGATCGTCCGCCACCAGTCGGTGATGGCCGCGCGTGCGCTCCAACTCGGGCAGAGCTTGAACGATGCCTTGAACCGTCATGAGGTGAGCGGCGAGTTACGGGTGATATCCCATGCGGAGTCCAGCAGCGAATCGTCACTGCACGCCTTGTACTGCGACCTGCTGGTGGTCAGCCATCCGAACATCCCGGCCTCGCCGCTGACCTGGTCCGCGCCACAGATACTGCAGCAATCGGGCATCCCGATCCTGATCGTGCCGCGTGACTGGGGCGACAAGCCGGTCGGGAAGAAGGTGTTGGTGGCATGGAATGGCAGCCGGCAATCACGCCGCGCCATCGCCGATGCGATGCCTATGCTCATCAAAGCCGACGAGGTCACATTGCTGATCATCGATGCGCAGCGCAAGGCCGAGTTGCACGGCGACGAACCCGGCGCGGACATGGCGGCCTATCTCGCCCGACATCACGTGAAAGTCGATCTGCAGCGCGTCACCTCCGCCGGCGTCGCCATCGCCGAGGTCATCGTTGCGCACGCAAAGCACGCCCAGTGCGACATGGTGGTGTTCGGTGCATACAGCCGACCCAAACTCAGTGAAGCGCTGTTTGGCGGCGTAACCCGGACCCTGCTGACGGAGGTTCCCGTTCCGCTGTTCGTTTCCCAGTAACTGCAACGATCACATCTGTGCATCAATCAACAGCTTGCCGCGCATGATCAAGCACGTGTGTCAGGCTAAAAGAATCTTCTGCTGACTCTCCTTCAGCAGAGATACCTCCGCGGCCTCTCCCCCGACCGCGGAGTCCTGCAGTCCATCGGACTGTGCGAATGTCGCGATGACGTCCGCGCCGGGAGGCGGTAGAGCCCCGCCTCCCGGCTTTTCGAAGATGGCTTTTTCAGCTGCGAAGACGCGCTCTGCAAGCGCGGCGATTCGCCCGCAACTGAACTCCCGATCCGCAATGACAGCTGTCCCTGGCAGAACCAGTGCAGTGCGAAAGAGCCACCGAACAACTGCTCAGGAACGTATCGCACCGCGCACAGGACAACCCCGCCGGCACAGTGTCATACGTAACCATGTCGCCTAAACCGATGCGGAATGAATCACCCGTAAATCCGTGACAAACCGTCTCATTTACGCAAATACATCGGCACTGGCCGACTCGTAGAATCGAATTGCCGAGGACATCGCGGCACTACGGCTACCGCCACACAGGTAGCCAGGCGAACTATTCCGTTTGAGTAACCTGCACCAGGAAACAACAATGAACGTCCGCGAACTTCTGCAGTCCAAGAAACAAACCGTCGTCACCATCGACGTGGAAGACACCATCGGCGCCGCCGCACACAAGATGAGCGCGAACAAGATCGCCGCGCTGGTGGTGATGAAGGACGATGCACCGGTGAACATCATTTCCGAAAAGGACATCGTGCGCAGCCTTGCCGAGGATGGCCCGCAGGCGGGACGCCGCGTGATCTCCAGCCTGCCTTCCACCGGACTGGAAGGCATCGCACCGGAGGCAAGCCTCAAGCAGGCCATGGCACTGATGACGTACTCGCGTCACCGCCACCTGATGGTGACCGAAGGCTCCAAGCTGGTTGGCATCCTCAGCCTCGGCGATATCGTCAAGAACCTGCTCAGCGAGCTGGAACTTGAGAAGGCTGTATTGCAGGACATCTACACCGCTGCACACTGAGCCAACCACCTGCGCTCACGCTGGGCCTGTGCATCACACAATCACAGGCATCGGCTCAACTACCCTCACAGTATCTGCAAGCGCCGCATAGCGGCAACAGATCGCGGCCTTCAGCAAGCTTGGGGGACCGCGATCCAACCTTCAGCTGGCCACAGAGCACTGCCTGGCAGTCCAAGGGAAACGTTGCCGACAAGCCGGCCGATGGCTGCTCCGGCGATTTCCGCGCTGCTGCACGGTATCCGCACTCTGCGCATGCATGCCAGCCGACCAACGCATGTACCTTGCCTTCCCCGTTGCCGTGCCCTGCATTCAGTCGTGCACTGCACTTGCACATTCAACGGCCATGCCGGTAACTGACAGCGATATCCGCAGGTCCTTTCCACAGCGGTATTTCCGTGTGGGCTGAACTTGGATCCTGACGACGGATATCGCGTTCTGGCGGCAGGCGCGCAGTTGAAACCATGGCCTTGCGCAAGCCCAGATCGCCTTCACTCCGACCACCATCTCCCACAAGGTTGCGTTACCCGACATGGAAGCGGAAACGAGCACTGGCAGTCCAGGCAAGGCCAGCATCCTGCTATCAGCGGCGCAAGATGATGGTGCTCACTCAGCCCATCCCATCATTGAGTTCAAGCATGTTGGAAAGCGCTATCGCGGAAGAACGGCCGTCGCCGATCTCTCGCTGACCATCGCCGCCGGCAGCTTCTTCGCCTTGCTGGGTCCAAATGGCGCCGGCAAGACAACGTCCATCCGGATGATGTCGACCCTGACCCAACCAAGCACCGGCACGATCACGGTGGCGGGGCATGATGTGGTGAAAGACGCCGCACGCGTGCGGGGCCAGATCGGTGTTGTGTTCCAGAACCATTCGCTGGACGATGAACTCAGCGTCAACGAAAACCTGCAGCTGCACGCGATGATCCATTCGATGCCCGTCGCCGATGCCAGGCACCGGGCAGCTGCGCTGCTGGAGCTGGTAGGTATGGCCGCGCGTACACGCCAGCTGGTGCGCGGCCTGTCCGGCGGCGAGAAGCGACGCGTCGAGCTCGCGCGGGCCCTGCTTCATCGGCCGCGCATCCTGTACCTGGATGAGCCGACCGTCGGCCTCGACACCCAGGTCAGGAATACGCTCTGGTCATACCTCAAGCGCATCTCGGCGGAGGAAGGTGTCACCGTTGTGTTCACCACGCATTACCTGGAAGAGGCCGAGGCCAACGCCGATGCGCTCGCGCTGATCAATCGCGGGCACCTGCTCGGCAGCGGAACCATCGATGCGCTGAACAGCGCGCTCGGTACAACGGGGCTGACCGATGCGTATCTGCAGATGACAGGCAAGGAACCGAGCTGATCATGTTCAAGCCCATTTACGGCCTGTGGCTGCGCGATATCAGGAAGTTCAGCCGCAGCCGCTGGAAGATCCTCAGCGGCCTGGCCCAGCCCGTGCTTTATCTGGTGGTGATGGGCATGGGCATGGATCAGGTGTTCCAGGCTGCCGGCTACAGCAGCTATCCGCGCTTTCTCTCTCCTGGCGTGGTTGCGATGGCAGTGATCATCGCCGCGTTCATCAGTGGCTTCTCGGTACTCTGGGACCGCAAGTTCGGTTTCCTGAAGGAAACCCTGGTGGCACCGGTCCCGCGCTGGCAGCTGGTTGTCGGCAGGTGCCTGGGCGCAGCCACCACTGCTGCGCTGCAGGCTTCGCTGGTGCTGGGGTTGGTGTATCTGGTCCTGGCGCAATGGCCAGGCGGCCTTGCCTTGCTGGAAATGGAAAGCGCGATCTTCGCTACCGGTTTCCTGTTCGCGGTGCTCGGCGCATTGTGTGGCGCGGTCATCGAGGACTTCCAAGCCATACAGGTCATCATCAGCTTTATCCTGATGCCAATGATCTTCCTGTCCGGCGCGCTGTTCCCGCTTCCCGCGGGCGATCACTCCGCAATTCTCGGGACTCTCATCAGGTTCAACCCGGTGAGCTATCTGGTCGACCTCATCCGACTGGCGATGGGGCAGCCGGGCAGTTTTTCGCTGACCACTTCGCTCAGCATGTATACCGGCCTGCTCGCCGGCTCGCTGGCGTTGTGCGTACGCGCTTTCACCAGGATCGATGCGTCCTAGCAACCGCACCTGTCCGTGGCCGGCCACAACTGCCAGCATCTTCCGCCGAGCAGCGATGCATCCGGGATGCACCACGGCGGGAAACTGCATACCCATCGCATGGCCATGCATCAGGGTCCACCCGGATCATCACCACGCCAGAGAAGCAGAAGCCCACGTCGCCGTGGGCTTCTCTCGTTTACCCAGTTACCTGCATGGGCGTGAATGTCGCCGAGCCGGTCACCTCAGTTCGGTACGCGCTTGGCGAGCTCGATCAGCATCCGTGATGCCAGGTACAGGCGCGGCGGTATGGAGTCGATCTCGATGTACTCATTGCGTGCGTGGTAGCCCCATCCGGCAAGCCCAAGGCCTTCCAGCACCGCGGCATGGCCGGAGCGGCCGGCAAAGCCGGCATCGGTGCCGCCATTGGTGGTGGGATGCATCAGCAGCTTGCGTCCATCCAGCTCGGCATAGATCTGCTGTGCCAGATCCGCCAACGCCCGGCCACGTTCGCCCGCCACGTAGATCGGGCGCAGTGGCTCCAGCGTCACCGTGGTGGTGGTATCCGGCACTGCGTGGCTTTCCTTGACCTTGGCCTGCAGCGCAGCCAACAGATTGGCATTGCTGTCGGCCTGCATCACCCGCGCATCGCCGCCGACTTCCGCACGCTCCGGAATCTGGTTGCGTGCGGTGCCTGCATTGGCGGTGGTCCAGTTGAGCTGCGCGCCGGGCACGGCGGCGGCGACGTCCTTGGTCTGGATGATCTGATGTGCCAGCTCGACGAGTGCGTTGCGGCCCTGCTCCGGTGCCGCACCTGCATGTGCAGACAGGCCCTGCACCGTCATCCGTACCTGCGAGGTGCCGGCGGCACTGAGCAGCACGCCTTCGCTTTCGATCACGGCCTTGGCCGGCGAGGGCTCGAAGGACAGCACCACGTCGTGCTCGTCCGCCAGCTTGGCAATCGTTTCGCCCGAGCCCGGCGAGCCGATTTCCTCGTCCGGATTGAACAACACGGTGACCGTCGCGTAATCGTTCCAGCCACGCGCCTTGAGCAGGGCCAGCGAATGCAGGATCACCGCGATACCACCCTTGTCGTCGGCGATGCCCGGGCCGTACAGCAGGTTGCCCTTCTGGTGGAAGGGTTCCTTCTCAAGGATGCCGCGGTCGTAGACAGTATCGGCGTGGGCGATCAGCATCACCTGCAACTTGCCGTTGCCGGTGAAGGTACCGCGGACCAGATCCGGGCCGCCGGTGGCCGAAGCAACCCGCTCGACCTTGGCATCAAGGGCGCGCAGTCGCTTGTCCAGATAGTCCATCAGTTTGCCGACACCTTCGTGATCGGTGGAACCCGACTCCACCGTCACCAGCGCGCGCAGTGTCTCGATCACCGCCGGTTGCTGGGCCGTGGCCGCTGCCTGCAGCTGCGCATCCAACTGCGCTGCCTGCGCCTGCGATCCAAGTATCCCTGCAGCCAACAAACCGCTGAAAATCGCCGTGCGTGAAATGCTCATGGCCTGCTCCTATGGTTGCTGCCGTAGCCTATCAGCGCCACGGCAGCAATGGAGAGCACGGGCGCACAGGGACTGGTCATCCGCTGGAACCATGGTTTTGCGCATCCCCTCGGCGTTGCCCGCGGAGAGATGATCCGTGAGTTTCAGCGGTTGACGGTGCCTTCAGACCTCCTGCAGGCCCGGCCGGCCATGCGCCACCGCATAGCGCTTCCAGCTTTCCAGCTTGCCGTTGGGCTGCATGACCTGGTCAAGCGTCTTCATGTCGCCCATCCAGGTATCGCGGGTCACGTCGCACAGGACATAACCACGTTTGTCGGTGGTGGCCTTCAGGTGCGGGCTGTGTTGCAGCGTATTGCGTGCCATCGCGTCGATGCCCTGGCCATCGGCGCCAGAGCTGATCGAGGTGGCCAGGAACTCGCTGGAAATCACCCCGGAGTCGGCGTTGTCCTGCACCAGGTCGCTGGCGTAGTGGCGGTGCGCGTCACCGCATGCGGTGACCACGTTGTTGAAGCCCACTGTCTGGATGTGATCGAGCAACCGTCTGCGGCTGTCCAGGTAACCGGACCATTGGTCGTCCGATGACACTACCTGCCCATCCTTCTCGCGCGCGTAATTACCCAGCGACACCTGGTGGGCGATGGTGTGCCAACGCGGCGTTGCATCCGCCAGCCCATCGAACAACCAGCGTTCCTGCTGCGCGCCGACGATGCTGCGTGCCGGCGACTCGACCTGCGCACGCGACGCCATGTCCGCCTGCTTGCTGCGGTATTGGCGGGTATCCAGCAGATGCAGGTCCATCAGGTTGCCATAGCGCGCACGGCGATACAGCTGCATGTGCCCATTCACCGGAAATGCCGAACGGCGCAGCGGCATGTTCTCGTAGTACGCCTGGAAGGCCTGCGCGCGCCGCAGCAGGAACACTTCGCTCGGGGTTCCATCCTGGTCCTCCGCGCCCGCCCAGTTGTTGTCCACTTCATGATCGTCGAAGGTCACGAACCAGGGTGCGGCGGCGTGCGCGGCCTGCAGATCGGCGTCACTCTTGTACTGCGCATAGCGGCGGCGATAATCATCCAGCGTGTAGATCTGCGGCCCAACGTGGTTGCGCAGGTTGGTGAAAGGCTGACCATTCATCCGCCGCACACCCGGCTGACTTTCGCCCTCGTAGATGTAGTCGCCATAGTGGAAGACGAAATCCAGCGGTTCCTCGGCGATGCGGCGCCAGCCGGTGAAATGCCCTTCCTCGAAGTGCTGGCAACCGGCCACCGCGAAGCGGACCCTGTCCACCTGTGCCGTCGCCGCAGGCAGGGTGCAGGTGCGGCCTGCCGCGCTTTCATGGCCGCCAACGGTGAAGCGGTACCAATACGGCCGGCCAGGCTCCAGCCCTTCCAGCTCCACGTGCAAGGCATGGCCGAGCTCGGGATGCGCCAGCGCGGAACCCTGCCGCAGCACGCGACGGAAGCCGTCGTCGGCAGCCAGCTGCCACTGCACCGGGATCGGCCGCGGCGTGATGCCACCGCCGAATGCCAACGGCTCGGTCGCCAGCCGCGTCCACAACACCATGCCATCGGTACTGGGGTCACCGGACGCCACGCCGAGCGTGAACGGCGTGCTGGCAAAGCGCGGCGACGCCAGCAGGTTGCGCGGATTCAGCGCGCTGGCATCGGCCTGTGCGGCCAACGACGCGGTGCCCATCCACGCGCCGAACGCCGACAGACCGGACAGCGCGAGGAAGCGCCTGCGATTGAAGTTGTCCACGGGCCGCGTCCTCAGTTGTAGATGATGTGGAAATAGTAGAAGCGGCCGTAGTCATCGATCTCGGTACGGAAGCGCCCGTTCGGACCGGTGCTGTAGGTCGGCTGCATGTTGAACAGGTTCTTGGCTTCGTACTTCAGCGTGACGTGCTTGCTGATCTTGTGGCTGAAGGCCAGGTTGAAGGTCATGTACGGGTCGTAATAGGAGTCCAGCCATTCGGTGTCACCGAAGTCGACCAGCATGCGGCTGCGGTAGTTGCCGGAAACCCGCAGCTGGGCGCTGTTCCACGGCATGCGCCAGATCGCTGAACCATTGACCGACCAGTCCGGCTGGTACAACAGGCGATCAAGCCGGCGCGGGGTACCGTCACTGATCTTGTAGTTGGTCTGTCCGTCCAGGCCGGTGGCGTTGAAGAACATGTCGAAGCGGTGCCGTCCCCAGCGCAGGTTGCGGTTGGCGATGGCGAACTCGACGCCGCGCAGCCGCGACTCCTCGGTGTTCATCGGCTGGGTGACCCGATAGGTGGTGTCGCCGATATCCTCGAAGGTGGTCAAGGTGTAGATGTCGTCCTTGATCACCTTGTCGAACAAGGCAACCGAGACGATGCCGTTGTTGCCGTTGAAGTACGTCTCCCAGGCCAGGTCCAGGTTCGTCGAGCGGCGCGGGTCGAGCCCGGCATTGCCTTGCTTGATCGTGCAGTAGCCCCTGCCCTCATCATCGTCCGCGCAGCTGCTGTTGGTGGCCTGGGCGATGTTGCTCGGGGTCGGCCGGCCGAGCGTCCGGCTCGCAGAGAAGCGCAGGCGCTGGTTCTCGCTGAGTTTGAAACTGGCATTCAGCGACGGCAGCAGGTCGCTGTAACCGCCGCTGGTCTTGAGGAAATCGGCGGTATAGGTGCTGCCGCCGTTGCTGCTGTACGGGCTGAATGCATCGAAGCGGGTGTGGTCGTAGCGCAGGCCGCCGATCAGCAGCAGGCGATCCCATGCATAGTGGGCGGACACATAGGCATTGGCGATGTCTTCCACATACTTGTAGTCGCTGGTGAAGTTCGCGTTGGGATAGGCCGCGTTGTTGTTACCCAGGGTCGGCAGCAGCTCTTCGGTGACCTTGCTGTTGTCGATCAGCGGGAAGCCAGGCACCGAGCCGAGCAGCGTGGAGCCCGGGTACAGGTAGTCATTCAAGGTTGCGCTGGTCTTGTAGTAGTTGAAGTCGATGTCCTGCCAGATGTTGAGGTGGCGGTACTCGGCACCGGCAGCAAGGCCGAAACCGCGCGCGTCGGCATCGATGTTGTGGCTGAAATCCAGGCGCAGGTTGTCGATGGTCTCCTTCGCGTCGCGCGGCGAGATATAGGCCTGGGCTGGATTGAGCTTGAAGCTGGAACTGGTCAGCAGGCTGGGATCAGACACGCCCACGGCGTTCGGGAAGCCATGCTTGTCATTGGCGTAATCCACGAACAGATTGCTCGGGTAGGCACGCACGCCCCAGTAGACCTGGGTGTTGTCGAAGGTTTCCTCGGTATGGCCGCCACGCAGGGTCAACCTGGTCAGCGCGCCGATGTCCCAGTTGAAGCTGGCGATCGCGCCGCGGTTGTTGCGGTCCCAGCGATCGTGGCGGTTCTTGATGTAGATGCTGTTGATCTGGGTGGTGCCGCTGTCCGCCGTCTGATCACGGATCGCGAACTTCGCGTTGGAATACAGATCGGTCTTGTTCATCGTCGAGTTCTCGTAGAAACGGTACGAGTACAGCAACAGCGACGCATAGAAGGGATCATCACTTGGCTTCCACTCCAGCTTGGCCGAGCCACCGAAATTGGTGATGTAGTTGGTATAGGTGCCGGTACTGAAGTTGCCCGGTGCACGCAGGCCGTTCCAACCGGCCGCCTCGGTGGGCGCGGTGGTGCCATCGGTCAGGTACTTGCCCGCATCGTTGAAGTAGTAGTTGGACTCGACCCAACGCTTGATGCTGTTGCGTGAGCGCTGTTCATAGCGGGCGACCGCGACGATGCCGAACTGCTGGTCTGCGCCAAACTGGTTGGAGAACACCATCTTGGCGCTCTTGCCGAAGTGTCCCAGCGTCTTGTGGTCACCGCCTGCGCTGCGGCCGACGTCGGTCTCCGCGGTGGAGTAGATGCCAGCCACGTCGGCGAACACATATTTCCCCGAGCGGTCGAACGCGCTGCGGCTGATGATATCGATGACGCCACCAATGGCATCCGGCGCCTGCTCGGCACTGAAGCTCTTGTAGATATCGGTGCGGGTACCGATGTCGCTGGGAATCAGCTGCAGATTGTTCATCCGCTCGCCGGATCCACTACCGCCGACGCTGGCTATGGCGATGCCATCAATCGTGGTGTAGTTGAGGTTGGCCTGCACGCCACGCACGGTGACGTAACGTGGCTCACCGGCGTCCTCCACCGCACTCAGGCCCGGCGCAGCCATCAGGCTCTCGGCCAGTGTCTCATCGCCATAGCTGTCCATCTCGTCATAGATCACCGAATCCTTGATCACCGGCGACTGCTTCTTCTGGTCGATGACCTCGTGCGCGGCAATCACCGTCACCGTCCCCAGGGTCGGCGCTGCAGCGGCCTCTGCGGCACGTGGTACCACTGGCGCTGGCTGCGCAGCGGCCGGCTTGGCGGGCGCTGGATCGATGGCGATGACGTTGCCATCCACCACGCTGTAGCCCAGCCCGCTGCCGGCCAGCAATACATCCAGCGCCTGCTTGACGGTGGCGCCGCTCGGCACCGCCGCTGCCATGCGCGGCGCACCGGTGGGCGAGTAGAGGAACTGCACACCGGCACTGCGCGACAACTGCTCCAACGCGTGGCCCAGCGACTGCGCCGGGATCGCAGTCGTCACCTTCGCCTCCAATCCGCCGGTGGCGGCCAGTGCCGGCACGGCAATGCAAGGGGATAGTGCGAGAACGACCGACAGGTAGAGCTTCTTCCGCATCACGGTTCCTAGAGGAGGGAGATTGCATGTACCGCGTCGGCAGGTGACGTCGGCTTCCCCTAGTAAGAGCTGTGCTGTGGCGAAGTGGAGAACACTGATTCGATGAATTTTTTCTTACAGGCCCAACGCCGAGCCCTCAGCGGCTATGGACATGCACGGTGTCACCGCGGCGTTGCACCTTGAAGCGCGGGTCGCGGGCAAGGAATGCCTGCAGCGCCACGATCCGGTCCGCATCCAGGCTGCCAGACAGGCGCATGGCCGCCGCTGTATCGTCCTCGATCACGACCTGCACGCGGTTATGGCGATTGAATGCCGCCGCAACCTCATCCAGGCGCTCGTCCAGGAAGGAGACCTTGCGTTGCTGCCAATCCAGTAGCATCGATGCAGGCATGTCCAAGGGCTGTACAGCACCGGTATCGTTGTCCACCAGCACCACCCGGCCCGCAAACAGCCGGGCAAGTCGCTGCTGATCCGAGTCCCCCCGCCAGACCTCGACTTCGCCGGAGACCACACCGATACGGGTGTTCTGCAGCCGCCGCGACACATCGAACACGGTACCGATATCGCGCACCCGCAACTCGCCTACCTGCACCTCGAACGCGCGCCGGTCCGGTGCCACATCGAAACTCGCCTCACCGCGCAGCAGCTCTACATGTCGATCCAGCCAGCCCATGCGCACGCGGATCGCGCTGTCCGCGTTCAGTCGCACCTGGGTGCTATCTGCCAGTACCAGTTCGCGCAGTTCACCGTGGCCTGCAGTCAACACCTGTTCCTGCGGCCATAGACGCGACAGTGACGCCCCCAACAGCAGCACCAGGCAGGCAGCAGCAGCCAAGGCAGCCCAGCCGCGCCTGCCACGTCGCGCTGGAACGACGTTGTGTGCGGTGGCTTTGGCGAACAAGGGCACGACCTTGGCCATCGGTCGGCCTGCGCCAGCCACTATCAGGTCGCCTTCCAGCAGGTCGGACGATGCAGCCGGCATCGCCTCGCCCACCTGCCGGTGCAGATCCAGTGCCTGCAGATAGGCACGCACATGCTCGGGTGAACGGCGCAACCAGGCCAGGAACGCGCGTCGCTGTACTTCGCTCAGCGCTCCTTCGCGATTGACCAGAAGCCATTGCAGGCCCTGCTCGGCGACACTTCCGTCTGTACAGTCGGTGGTATTCCGGTTCATGCACCCTCCCTGGTGCCTAGCGCCTGCCGGCAGGCTTCCAGCCCCTTGCCGATATGCTTGCGCACCATGTGCACCGACACATCAAGCTGCGCGCTGATCTGCAGGCACTCCACGCCTTCGCGGTAATGCAGTTCCATCACCCGGCGCGTGGTTGCAGGCAATCGCGCGATGGCGCCACGGATGTCACTCCAACGTTGCACCTGCTCGAACTCGCCCTCGATGTCTTCCTCGCTCTTCAACACCTCGGCAAGCAGATCGACGTCGTCCAGCGGTGGGCGCGCGGATTGCGTGCGCGCGTGCTCGCGCGCAAGGTTGGCGGCTACCGCAAAAAGATAGCCTTCTGGATTGGCGATGGCCTCGGCATCGTCGTCACTGCGACGCAGCAGCCGCAGGTAGACCTCCTGCGCCAGATCCTCGGCATCATCGGCGTGGGAGCCACGGCGCAGGAAGAATCCCCGCAGCAAGCGTCGGCGCAGCTCATAGCCCTGCTCCCAGATCCTGGCGCTTTTCACGACAACCCAAGGTCCCGCCGCCGATAAAGCGGCAGATGGTGGCGCGCGATGATGACAGCAGCATTTCATCGCCTGGCAAAGGGAGTAGCTGCGGTGCGCCGGCAATGCATGCATTCCCGGCGGCAGGAAGCCTGTGATTGCATGTCAGGGGGAGGTGTCCCTGCGGTGGCATCCCGGTCAGTCCGCACGCGTCACGCTTCACCAACCCCATGCGCATGGCCGCATCGGTGGCGTGCGGCAACGATTCCATGAACAAGAAAGTGAACAAAAACAGCGGCTTCGTCCAAAAAAGGAAGCAAGCCGTTCGCGCGTGCGATGATCGGGGTTCCTCCGCTACCCCAACACTGCATGGAATGGTTATCCGACCCAACAATCTGGATGGGTCTCTCTACACTTGTCGTTCTCGAAATCATCCTCGGCATCGACAACCTCGTTTTCATCGCGATCCTTGCGGACAAGCTTCCTCCCCACCAGCGTGACAAGGCCCGCCTCATTGGCTTGAGCCTGGCGCTGGTGATGCGACTGGGCCTGCTGGCCACGCTGTCCTGGATCATGCGGCTCACCGCGCCGCTGTTCTCCGTATTCGACCACGCGTTCTCCGGCCGTGACCTGATTCTGCTGGTCGGCGGTCTGTTCCTGTTGTTCAAGGCAACGATGGAACTGCACGAGCGGCTTGAAGGACGCTCGCACGAGACCGGCGACAACAAGGTCTACGCCAGCTTCGGTCTGGTGGTGACGCAGATCGTCATCCTCGATGCGGTGTTCTCGCTGGACTCGGTGATTACTGCGGTCGGCATGGTCGACCACCTCGGCGTGATGTTTGCTGCAGTGACGATTGCGATGGCGGTGATGATGCTGGCCAGCAAGCCGCTCACCAGTTTCGTCAACCGTCATCCGACAGTGGTGATCCTGTGCCTTGGCTTCCTGTTGATGATCGGCTTCAGCCTTGTGGCCGAAGGCCTGGGCTTCAAGATTCCCAAGGGCTATCTGTACGCTGCGATTGCGTTCTCGGTGCTGATCGAGGGCTTCAACCAGTGGACCCAGTTCAACCGCGAGAAGCACGCGCAGAACCTGTCCTTCCGGCAGCGCACCTCCAATGCGGTGCTCAAGCTGCTGGGGTCGCGCCCGACGCAGGCCGTTGCCGGTGAGAGCCACGAGCCAGCCGATCAGCTGCCATCAGGCCTTGCCGCATCCGAGCACGACATGATCCGTGGCGTGCTGGCCCTGGCCGACCGCTCGGTAGCAAGCGTGATGACCGTGCGCGCCGACATCCAATGGATCGATCTCGGCAAGGGGCCAGAGCACACCACCGCGCAATTGATGAGCTCGCCGCATACCCGCCTGCTGGTGGCGGATGGCGAACTGGACAACCTGCAAGGCGTTGTGCAGAGCCGCGACCTGCTCGCAGGCGTTCTCGCCGGCAAGCCCTTGGTACTGGCGGATTACCTGCGCGAGCCGCTGACCCTACCCGAAGGCGCAACCGCGCTGCGTGCGCTGGAACGGATCAAGCAGCACCCGATTCCGTTGGCGGTGGTAGTCGACGAATACGGCAGCGTGCAGGGTCTGGTTACCGCCAACGATCTGCTGGCGGCCATTGCAGGCGATCTTGCCGATACCCGCGACGCCGATTTCGGCACCGAACAGGTGGACGGCAGCTGGATCGTGGATGCGTCCATGTCGATCGAAGACGTGGAGCGCATCACCGGCATCACCCTGGAACGAAGTCCACTGTATGTCAGTCTGTCCGGCTTGCTGTTGCATGCACTGGAGCGGCTGCCAGTGGCTGGCGATACTGTTGAGTCGGCTGGCTGGCGTCTGCAGGTGATTGACCTGGAAGGCAGGCGAATCGGCAAGACGCGGATTTCCGCGATCGACAAGCCGTACCCACCGCGGTGGGGGTCACGGCTCCCCCGTGCCGCCGTTACGCGTCCTGACAACCGTCCTGGCTCAGGCCTGCCGGGGTGATCCAGGCACCAATCAGCATCATTGGCTGTTGTCACTGCATCCAAACCCTGTGCTGCTGCGTACAAGCGACCTCTGACACGCTGGAAAGGACCAACAAGCGCCATGCAGATACGTAGACAGCTCCTCGGATTCGCCGGCTGGTTCCTGGTCACCTTCGTCGCCGCAGCGCTTGGTGCCCGCGCCTCCATCTCGGCCTCCAGTTTCTACGCCGCCCTTGCACTACCTGCATGGGCACCACCGGCGAACCTGTTTGGTCCCGTGTGGACGGCGCTTTACGCGATGATGGCGCTGGCAGCGTTTCTTGTCTGGCGCGAACGCGGTTGGCGCGCGGCCGCACCTGCGTTGCCCCTTTACCTGCTGCAGCTTGGCATCAACGCACTATGGAGCTGGCTGTTCTTCGGCTGGAAACAGGGCGCTATGGCCTTCGCCGATATTCTGCTGTTGATCGTGTTGATCGTTGCCACGCTGATTGCGTTCTGGCGCATCCACAAGGTCGCGGCCTGCCTGTTGCTGCCCTATCTTGCCTGGGTGGGCTTTGCCAGCGTGCTCAACTACGCGGTCTGGCAGGCGAATCCCGGGCTGCTGTAAACAGCAAAAGCTCTTACGCGCGCGTGCTGCCGCAGCAGGCCTACGCTGCGTCGGCATCCCCAAGCTGATTGATCTGCGTGCACTCCACCTCGCCGGGCGGATCACGCATGCGTGCCAATGCGATCATCGCGCGACCCAGAACCAGGTTGCTGGTGAACAGCGACGGCAGGGCAGCCGCTGCCAGCTGCATCATTGGCCCGCCAACCACATACAGCGGCTTCAGCAGCGCATGTCGGGTGCCGGTGCCAGCGACCGGTCGCATGCCGCCCGGCCGCAGCATTACCGTACGCCCCGGCAGCTGGGCCAGTGCCCGCTCCGTTTCGCCTTTGATGCGCAGGGGCATAAAGTGGCTTTCAGGGCTGGCATGTGCGCCTGATACATACAGGAACATGCCCTGTGGATTGGCTGCGAACCAGGTCTGCGCGACTGCCAGTGTGGTGTCCAGCGTGACTCGCCGATACTCGTCCTCCTCGGTGCCAATCGGCGCTGCACCCGCGCAATAAAAGCAGGCATCAAAGCCGACCAGGTCCGCACGGCGGCGGTGCGCCTGCTGGAAATCCTCCAGCACCAACTCCTCCGTCGCCGTAACCAACCCACCCGCACGCCGCACCAGCGCGACCGTGCGCTTGACGTGCGCGGAACCGGCGCAGGCCAAGGCCACGCCTTGACCGACCAGCCCGCTGGCGCCGGTCAACACGATCTTCAGGCGTCCGGCATCGTTCATCGGCTGCGTCCCGTGCGATCTACAGTTTGACGAAGCGTTGCACTTTGCGCGCCAACCAACCACTGAACACCAGCGGTGCGTCCAACGCCGACACGCAGATGCACGGCACACCAGGGGCTGTGACCGGCTGGTGCTCGACGTCCCCATCCAGGTCCGCCACGTCGCCGGGGGCGAACAAGCCCAAGGCATCGTTGTAGGAGCCGCGCAGGATCTGGGTCAGCTCGCTGCGGCCATGACTGTGCATCGGCAGGCACTTGCCAGGGGCGATCTTCAGCATGATCAGTGACGGCATCTGCCTCGCGCGGATGCAATGCACACCCGGTGCCATCCAACGCCAGCGCAGGCTGCCCAGCGAGTCGCCGAAATAGGGATGCAGTGATGCGGGCAGATACTCCGGGTCGGCCTGTGGCCGCTCGGGTGGCAAGGGGCGCTCTGGCTTCTGCTCAGGCATCGCAGCCGTACTGGGTTCCATCAGTTGCGCCAGCATGGAAGCGCGCAATGTTTCGCGCCGCGTTTCCTCCAGCACCGGCTGGGTTTGTTCCAGCAGTGCCGAGCCGACCGCTTCGGCATCGCGCAGGCGCTTGCGGCAGTGCGGGCACTGCTCGAGATGGGCGCCGGCAACGATGCTCAATGGCGCCTGCAAGGCACCGGCCGCGTAACTCATCAAGGTCGATTCATGCAGGTGATGGTGCGGGTTCATGACGCCCCCCCGACCTTGGACTGCAACAGCAGGAAGGCGCGACGCAGATGTGACTTCACCGTGCCCAAGGGCATCCCCAACGCCTGCGCGATCTCGCCATGGCTCTTCGCCTCGAAATAGGACATCCGCACCAGCCGCGCCTGCACGGCGGAGAGCTCGTTGATGCGTTGGCGCAGCCGTGCATGGTCGGCGAACTGCTCGGCACTGCTGCGCTCGAGTACGTCGCTGGCGGCGGCGTTCTCCACTGCCGCCTGCACCAGCGTCCAGCTGCGCTCGTGGCGCACGCGGTCGATGTGCAGGTTACGTGCGATGCGGTACAGCCAGGTACTCAGCGCGCCCTGCGCCGGATCGAACTCCCCGGCCCGCAGCCACAAGCGCAGCAGGCATTCCTGCGCCAGTTCCTCGGCCACCGCCTCCGGGGCACCCAGGCCACGCAGGTATACGCACAGGCGTGGCATGAAGTGGTCGTAGATGCGCATGAAGCAGTCGCGATCGCGCAGCCGCGCCACGCCGTCCATGTCACCGGCCCAGTTCATTGGCTCTTTGCTCAGCTGCTGTGAACTGGACACGATCCGGGCGATGTCCAAGGAGGAAGGGAGGTTGCGGGAATCAGGGTACATCTGCGTGGGCAGGACTGCAGTGAATGTGTTGTCCTTCCTACGCGCGGTGGCGGCGTTTGGATGCACGGCCCTGCCTGCATCCAGCGGCCGGCCTCGCCCGTAGGCAGGGAGAGCTCTTTCCGGGATGCCCCCATGCGCATGGCCTGCCTGTTGCTGTTCCTGCCCTTCATGGCGTCGGCAGCGCCGCTGCTGCGCGGTGAAGGCGTTGCCACGACCCGCGACGGGGCGGTGGCCTACCGCGAGGTGCATTGGCAGCGCGGCGCTGGGGATGCGGCGGAGCGCTGGGTGCACTACCTTTGCGCCGACGGCCAGCCGTTCGCGCGCAAGCACATGCAGGTCAACGGTTCCGCTCAGGCCCCCAGCTACCACTGGGAGGACCGTCGCAGCGGACAGGCCGCCAGCGTTGCAGCGGCAGCGGGCGTCCTGCAGCTGAACTGGAAAGAAGATGCAGCGGCAAAAACGCGCGCGCGGCGACTGCCACTTCCAGCCGATGCGGTGATCGACGCCGGGTTCGACGCCGCCGTGCGCACGCATTGGCAGCGCTTGATGCAGGGCGAGCGGCTCAGCCTGCAGTTCCTGGTACCCAGCCGGCAGCGCTACTACCCGGTGCAGGTGCAGCGTGTCGGCGCCGTCCGCTGGCAGGGTATGGATGCCCAGTCCATCCAGGTGCAGCTGGATGCGTGGTACGGGATGGTCGCGCCGCGTCTGGCGCTGGTCTATGCCGATGCTGATCGGCGGCTGCTGGAATTCCATGGCACCAGCAACCTGCGCGATGCCCGCGGTGACTACCCGCTGGTGACGGTACGCTTCGCGAAGAAGGCAGTGGAACGCCCGGCGGCGCAGTGGCAGGCGGAACTGCAGCAGGCACTGGTGGCGCGCTGTACCGCCGCACCGGGCTGACCGCAATGGAATCTCCATTACGCTGCATCCAATCACCGCCGCGCGCCGTAGAGAAGGGTAGAAATCCTCCCGAGATACGCTCCATGGCATCCGCAGCGCCCCTTCCCCGCCGACGTGTGGCCCTGCTGCGCACGCTGCAGCGCTGGTTCGACACCGCCGATAGCGCTGGCGCCGCTGGCGAGTCGCTGCCAAACGATCGCATTGATTGGATGCGCGCCCTGCCTTTCGTCCTGCTGCACCTCGGCTGCCTGGGGGTGATCTGGGTGGGTGTCTCGTGGACGGCAGTTGCCGTTGCGCTGGCCTTGTATGCAGTGCGGATGTTCGCGATAACCGCGTTCTATCACCGCTATTTTTCCCATCGCACCTTCCAGACATCGCGCGCGGTGCAGTTCGTGTTCGCCCTTGTCGGCGCGTCCAGCGTGCAGCGCGGGCCGCTGTGGTGGGCGGCGCACCATCGGCATCACCACCGCCATGCCGACCAGCCGCTGGACCCGCATTCCCCGCAGCAGAAAGGCTTCTGGCGCAGCCATGTCGGCTGGTTCCTGACCCGTGAGGCGTTCGCCACCGACCTGCAGCGCGTGCCGGATCTTGCCCATTTCCCGGAACTGCGTTGGCTGGACCGCTTCGACACCGTGGTCCCCCTGCTGCTCGCCGCAGCCCTGTATGCACTGGGTGCGTTGCTTGAACGCTGGGCACCGGGCCTGCAGACCTCGGGCATGCAATTGCTGGTATGGGGTTTCTTCATCTCCACGGTGGTGTTGTTCCACGCCACCGTCACCATCAATTCACTGGCCCACCGCTTTGGCCGCCGCCGCTTCGACACCCGCGACGACAGCCGCAACAACCTTTGGCTGGCGCTGCTCACCTTCGGCGAGGGCTGGCACAACAACCACCATTTCTTTCCCGGCACGGTGCGACAGGGATTCCGCTGGTGGGAGATCGACCTGACCTGGTATGGCCTGCGGGTGATGGCGATGCTGGGCCTGGTCAAGGAGCTCAAGCCGATCCCGGCCTGGGTGCTTGCCAAGGCGAGGAACTGATATGCGTATCGCCGTCATTGGTTCGGGAATTGCCGGGCTGGCCAGCGCCTGGTGGCTGGATGCCGCGCATGAAGTCACGTTGTTCGAGGCCAATGACTACCTCGGCGGCCACACCCACACCCATGCGCTGCAGGTGGACGGGATACCGATGGCCGTGGACACGGGCTTCATCGTCTTCAACCCGCAGCACTACCCGCTGCTGAGCGCGCTGTTCGATGAGCTTGGCGTGGCATCGCAGCCGACCACGATGAGTTTCTCCATGCGCAGCGAGCGCAGTGGCGTGGAGTACAACGCGACCTCGCTCGATGGCCTGTTCTGCCAGCGTCGCAACCTGCTGTCGCCACGCTTCTGGGGCATGCTGCGTGACCTGCGCCGCTTCTACCGTGAGGCACCTGCGCTGCTGGAAGGCGGTGACGGCCCCACGCTTGGCGAATACCTGCGCAGCCAGCGCTACGGCGAGGCCTTCGTCGAGGAACATCTGCTGCCGATGGCATCCGCGCTGTGGTCCTCGCCGACCGCAACCGTGCGCGATTTCCCGGCACGCTATCTGGTCCAGTTCATGGCCAACCACCAGATGCTGCAGGTCAGCGCACGTCCACAATGGCGCGTGGTGAAGGGCGGCTCGGCACGCTATGTCGACGCCCTGCGGGCACGCTGGCAGGTGCGAGAACGGCTTGAATGCGCGGTATGGAAGGTTGAGCGCGAAGCGGATGGTGCCTGGGTCCACAGCAGCGCAGGCGTTGAGGGCTTCGACGAGGTGATCCTGGCCTGCCACAGCGACCAGGCCTTGCGCCTGCTCGATGACGCGACCCCGCTTGAGCAGCAGATACTGGGCGCCATCAACTACCAGCACAACGAAGTGCTGTTGCATACCGATGCCTCCTTGCTGCCACGCAACCGCAAGGCGTGGGCAGCGTGGAACGCGCACGTGCCGCAAGCTGCCGACGCACCCTGCACGGTCAGCTACTGCATGAACCTGCTGCAGGGACTTCCAGGCGATACGCCGCTGGTGGTGACGCTCAACGACAGCGCTCGGATCGATCCTGCCAAGGTGCTGCGCCGCATGCGCTACGCACACCCGGTGCACGACCACGCCGCGGTGGCGGCACAACAGCGCTGGGCCGATATCCAGGGCCAACGCCACACCTGGTTCGCCGGCGCGTATTGGGGCTGGGGCTTCCACGAAGATGGCATACGCAGTGCCCGCCGCGTGGTGGATGCCTTGACTGCGCGCAGGCCCAATGCATCGTGGCTGCCGCAGCCGGAGGCGACCGCATGACCAACAGTGCGATCTACCTCGGCCATGTTGTGCATCGCCGCCATCTTCCGCATCCACATGCGTTCCGCTATCCCATCGCCCAGCTGCTGCTGGACCTGGACGAACTGGAGCAGATCTTTGCCGGGCGCTGGCTGTGGTCGGTGAACCGCCGCAACCTGGTCGAGTTCCGCCGCAGTGACTATTTCGGCGATCCCGCCCTGCCCTTGGCAGATGCAGTGCGTGCCCACGCCGCAACCGTGCTTGGTCATCGGCCGGCCGGACCGGTGCGCCTGCTTACCCATCTGCGCGTTGCGGGCCATGTGTTCAATCCGGTCAGTTTCTACTACTGCTACCGGGCCGACGGCATCAGCCTGGACTGCATCGTGGCGGACATCACCAACACGCCATGGAGAGAACGCCACGCCTATGTACTGCCCGCAGCCACCGCGCTCAGCAACGGCCGGGCACTGCGCTGGCAGTTCGACAAGTGCTTCCATGTTTCGCCGTTCATGGCGATGGATTGCCGCTACGACTGGCGCCTCACCGCGCCCGGCGACGACCTGCAGGTGCATATGCAGGTCTGGCGCGAAGGCCTGCGCCAGTTCGACGCGACCCAGTCCATGCAGCGCCACCCGCTCAATGGCACCGGCTTGGCGCGGGTACTGGCCTGCTATCCGTTGATGACGCTGCAGGTTGTCGCCGCCATCCACTGGCAGGCATTGCGGCTGTGGCTGAAGCGCAACCCAGTCCACGACCACCCTTCCCTTGCCGAGAAAACGCGATGAACCAGATGACTTCCTCGGTAGCCCTGCCGCAACCCGGTGCGCTGGATGCACTGCTGCGGCGCCGGATGCTGGCCGAACTCGCACCACTGCGCGATGGTTGCCTGCGCGTGCGCGATGCGCTCGGCGAGGTGGTGCTGGGCGATGCTTCAGCGCAGCTGCAAACCACGGTGACCATCGACGACCCCGCGTTCTACCGCAAGGTAGCCGCACAAGGCAGCGTCGGCGCCGGCGAAAGCTACATCAATGGCGACTGGCGTTGCGATGACCTGGTCACGCTGGTGCGCATCCTGGTGCGCAACCGCGACCTGCTCGATGACATGGAGCGCGGCCCCGCGCGTATTGGTGGCTGGCTGCTGCGTGGATGGAACCGGCTGCGGCGCAACAGCCGCGAAGGCAGCCGCCGCAACATCGCCGCGCACTATGACCTCGGCAACGATTTCTTCGCGCTGTTCCTGTCGCCGGACCTGATGTATTCCTCCGCACTGTTTGCCGACGAAAACACATCACTTGAGCAGGCCTCACAGCGCAAGCTCGACCGCATCTGCCAGCAGCTGCAGTTGCAGGCCGGCGACCGAGTGATCGAGATCGGCACCGGCTGGGGTGGTTTCGCCGTGCACGCGGCACGCCACTACGGCTGCCATGTCACTACAACAACCATCTCGGCGGAGCAGCACGCACTGGCTGCGCAGCGCGTGAGTGAGGCCGGGCTGCAGGACCGGATCACCCTGCTGATGCAGGACTACCGTGATCTTGAAGGTCGGTACGACAAGCTGGTCTCGATCGAGATGATCGAGGCCATTGGCGCCGAATACCTGGACACCTACATGGCTACCCTGCAGCGGCTGCTCAAGCCCGATGGCGTAGCGCTGCTGCAGGCGATCACCATCGAGGACCATCGCTACGAACAGGCCCGGCGCAGCGTTGACTACATCAAACGCTTCGTGTTCCCCGGCAGCTTCATCCCTTCGATCAATGCGATTGTGGCGGCGAAAACGCGGGCCAGCGATCTGCAGCTGGTGGCCCAGAACGACTTCGGCTACTCCTATGCCTTGACCCTGCGCGCCTGGCGCCAGCGCTTCATGGCGCAGCTGCCTGCGGTGCACGCACAAGGCTTCGACGCACGCTTCTGCCGACTCTGGGAGTTCTATCTCGCCTACTGCGAGGGTGGCTTCCTGGAACGCTCGATCGGCGTATCGCACCTGCTGCTGGCCCGGCCCGGCCATCAACCCGCAGCCAATGCCGGACAGATCCGCTGACATGCGCAGGACCGTGCTGAACCTGCTGGGCAATCAACTGGTCTGGCTGTGCGCCGTGGCCGGTGCCGGGCGTGGCTGGCAATGGCCGGCCCTGCTCGCCTCGGCGCTCTACATCGTCAGCCAGTTTTGCAGCGCCGCCCAGCCACGGATCGAGTTGCGCTTGCTGCTGCTGGCGCTGGTCTGCGCCTGGTTGGTTGACGCGCTGGCCGCGGCAAGCGGCCGCGTCGACTACGCCGCTGCCCCGTTTGGCTGGGCGCCGCCGCCGTGGATCATCGCGCTATGGGCCGCGTTCGCGATGACGCTGACCTCGTCGATGGCCTTCCTGCAACGGCATTGGCTGCTACCGGTGACGTTCGGGCTGCTGTTGGCACCGCTGGCCTATCTGTCCGCCGCACGTGGCTTTGGCGCCGTGCATTTTGCCGCCCCCGCTTGGCAAGGATTGCTGCTTCTTGGTATCGGCTGGAGCGTCGCCCTGACGTTACTGGTCACCAGCGCACGCCGCTGGTCCCGCAGCCCAACCCAAGCTCCACTGACAGGCGCGTCCACATGAACAATCTGGGCTGGGTACTGTTGTATGCCGTGGCGATCATGCTTTGGGGCTGGGTCTGGCAGCGCCGCCATCGCAATATCGGCATCGTCGATGTGCTCTGGGCCAAGGGCCTGGCTGCCGCCGCGCTGCTGCTTGCGTGGCTGGGCGACGGCGCAGTGTTGCCGCGCATCAGCTTGGCCGTGCTCGGCGGACTGTGGGGAAGCCGTCTCGCCCTGCATCTATGGCAGCGCGTGCGGCACGAGTCCGAGGATGGTCGCTACACGTATCTGCGCGAACATTGGCACAGCCATCAAGGCAAGATCTTCGGCTTCTTCATTGCCCAGGCACTGCTGATAGTCCTGTTTTCGCTGCCGTTTGTCGCGGTGGCCAGCAACCCACGCACCGATGGCTATGGCTGGGTAGTCGCAGCGGCTTCGGTTTGGTTGTTGAGCGTGCTCGGCGAATCAGTGGCAGACCGCCAGCTCGCGCGTTTTCGTGCTGAGTCGGGCAACAAAGGCCGCACCTGTCGGCAGGGTCTGTGGCGCTACTCGCGACACCCCAACTATTTCTTCGAATGGCTGCACTGGTTCACCTACGTGCTGCTGGCCGTTGGCTCGCCACTATGGTGGCTGGCATGGGCCGGGCCGGTGCTGATGTACCTGTTCCTGCGCTACCTGAGCGGCGTGCCGTTCACCGAGAAGCAGGCGCTACGCAGCCGCGGTGAGGATTACCGCGCTTACCAGCGCAGCACCCCGATGTTCTTCCCCTGGTTTCCTCGCACTGCCAAGGAGCAATCACCATGAACGCAGCCACGCAGCTGGATTCCGCCAACCATGCCGAGCCCGGCCTGACCGGCTGGGCCGAGCGCGGTTGGCTGCCAGATGCCGCGCTGCGCTGGGGTATCCGCCGCCTGTGCGCACAGCGACTGGAGGAGGAAACTGAGGAAGGCCTGCAAGCGCAATCGGAGCGGTTCAGCCGGCGCATCGCCGAGTTGTCCAGCAGTCCGCTGGCCCTGCATGTGGATGCTGCCAACCGCCAGCACTACGAAGTACCTGCGGCATTCTTCCAGGCCTGCCTTGGCCAGCGTTTGAAGTACAGCAGCTGCTACTACCACACCGGCACTGAAACCCTGGATCAGGCCGAGGACGCAATGCTGGAGCTCTACGGGCAACGCGCCGGGCTCGCCAATGGCCAGCACATCCTCGAACTGGGCTGCGGCTGGGGCTCGCTGACCCTGTGGATGGCCGAGCACTACCCTGACGCGCGGATCACTGCGGTCTCCAACTCACATAGCCAGCGCCAACACATCCTGGCCCAGTGCAAGGCGCGCGACTTCGCCAATGTCGAAGTGCTGACCATCGACGTCAATCAGCTGCAGCTGCCGAGCGCCACCTTCGACCGCTGCGTATCAGTGGAGATGTTCGAACACATCCGCAATTACGAGCGCCTGCTTGGCCGCATTTCCCGCTGGCTGAAGCCGGATGGCGCGTTGTTCGTGCATATCTTTGCCCATCGCACGCATATGTATCCGTTCGACACGATCGGCGAGGACAACTGGATGGGTCGCCATTTCTTCACCGGCGGGCTGATGCCGGCCGCCGATACCCTGCTGCATTTCCAACGCGACATGCAGCTGCAGCAGCGTTGGTTGCTGGATGGCCGCCACTACCAGCGCACCGCCAACCATTGGCTGCAACGGCAGGACGCCGCACGCGAGCAGGTCATGCCGCTGCTGGTGCAGACCTACGGCAGCGACGCCGCCGCAAGCATCTGGTGGCAACGCTGGCGCATGTTCTGGATGGCCTGCGCAGAGCTGTTCGGTTACGACGACGGCCAGCAATGGCTGGTGGCGCATTACCTGTTCCGTCCCCGCTGAAGGCAGGCCCGACCATGCGAACCCTTCCGATTCTGTCGATGCTGTCCATCGCCTTGTTCGGCGCTGGTTGCAGCAACCTGGACACCCGACCGATCCCGCGCCCGGCATCGGTCGATGTACCGCGCTTCATGGGCGACTGGTACGTGATCGCGCATATTCCGTCGCGTCCGGAACGCCAAGCCTTCGATGCGGTGGAACGTTATGCAGCGCGGCCCGACGGACGCATCCAGACCACCTTCACCTACCGCAAGGGCAGCTTCCAGGCGCCGCTGAAAACCATGCACCCCATCGGCAAGGTCGACGCCGAAGGCAATGGCGCAGTCTGGGGCATGCAGTTCATCTGGCCGATCCAGGCCGAATACATCATCGCCTGGGTGGACGAGGGCTATAGCCAGACCATCGTCGCCCGCAGCAAGCGCGACTATGTCTGGTACATGGCGCGCACACCGCAGGTTTCGGCAGCGGACTACCAACATGCGGTGGAGCGCATCAAGGCGATGGGCTACGACGTCAGCAAGCTGCGGCGGGTGCCGCAGTCGGTTCGGTGATCACACAAGCGCCAAAGCAGCTATGGAACTTCAAATTCAAAGCCCTTCTTTCTCTCGCCAACCACAGCAACTTCGCGAAAATTCAATTCCGAATCAACTTCGCAAACTCTTCGTCCCCACCTTTCCCTCTCACTACCATCGTGCCAACGAATGACAACCTGCAGGCGGCCATCCTCGGTAAATTCAGCCGATTGAAATTTCATCAGTGCAACCCACGGAGACGGCCAGAAATTCAACAACCGATACTTGACATCTCTCGCCACATCCAGCAGAACAAATCGCACCGATTCAAACTCCGTTTCCAACGAAAGTGCAAATCTTCGGTGAATCGCCCAGGCTTTTGTAGACACTCTTCAGCCGTTTAGTGCGTACTGCCGTTCAAACTCTATCGGGGACAGGCCGCCATTGGAACCGTGTCGCCGTGTCGGGTTGTAAAACATCTCGATGTACTGGAAGACATCTGCGCGTGCCTCGTCGTGATTGCTGTAGATCCGCCGCTTAATGCGTTCGCGTTTCAATAGCTGGAAGAAGCTCTCCATTGCTGCGTTGTCGTGGCAATTTCCTCGCCGGCTCATGCTGCATACGATGTCGTGCTCACGCAGGAAGCACTGCCAGTCTTCGCTGGTGAACTGCGTTCCTTGGTCAGAGTGCAGAAGCAAACCTGGATCGGGTTTGCGCCTCCACACCGCAGCGAGCAGCGCTTGCAGCACCAAATCGGTGTGCTGCGTGGGGCGCGTCGCCCAGCCCACCACCTGGCGTGAGAACAGGTCCAGCACAACGGCTAAGTACATGAAGCCGTCGTAGGTTCGGATGTAGGTAATGTCCGTTACCCATGCGCGATTCGGCTCACATACTTTGAAACCGCGCGCCAAGACGTTCTTTGCTACTGACCCCACTGGTCCACTCAGGGGTCGTGGCTTACGGCCATAGCCAACCATGGCCCGAAGTCCTTCGCTCTTCATCAATCGCGCTACGCGATGTCGGCTGCACGTCTCCCCTAGCTCGCGGAGATCCGAAGTGACCTTGCGATGTCCGTAGACCGAGCCACTCTCAAGCCAGCTGTGTTTGATCAGTCCAAGCAGTCGTTGGTCATCCCGCTCGCGGTGGCTTATCGGACCTCGTAGCCAAGCGTAGTAACCGCTGCGATGGACACTCAGTACCCGGCACATGGCTGCCAATCCGAACTGATCCGCATGGAGCTTCATGAAGGCGTACTTTGCTCTTACCCCTTGGCAAAGTACGCGGCGGCTTTTTTTAGGATGTCTCGCTCTTCAGTGACGCGACGCAACTCAGCCTTAAGCCGGCGAACCTCGGCGTTCTGATCCTGCTCAACGCGACGCCCCACCTCTCCCTGGCCGTGCTGACGTCTCCACCCGTACAAGCTATGGACCGACACACCTAGTCGCTCAGCAACCTCAGCTACCGGTCGACCGTACTCGACAATCTGCCGAACCGCCTCGATCTTGAACTCATCCGTGTAACGCTTCGTACTCATAACCACCTCCGCGTAAGCCATAGTTTATGGCTGCGAGGTGTCTACGAAATCCTGGGCGATTCACATGCTATTTCGGGAGCACCAGTCCGCGCTCGATCAGGCCATATTTTTTGCGCAATTCGCAGAACCCGGGGATATTTGCTTCTGCGTGGGAGCCGGGGGAGCTGGAAAAACCAGTTTAGCGCAGATCTTGGGGCCGATGCTCTACGGAGAGCAATCCAGCCAGCAGTCTGGAACAAAGCCCTTTATTCTGGTTTCGCTGGATGCTGCTGATCGAGCGTACTTCAGTTCGAAAGACTTCATTCGCAGCTGCCTGTTAGAACTGGGCGATCCCTTCAGGTCACGCGTGGAAGACGTTTCACGCTGGGAGTTGGCACCGGAGATAAAACAGCGACTTGTAAGACTGACCAGCCTGCATTCTTCACGCTCTCACGGCGAGCCGGAGATGAGGGCCGCTTTTGTCAATCTAGCCAAAATGTTAGGCGTCAAACTGCTTATTATCGACGAGGCCAACATGCTGCGTTTGACGCAAAAAACTCGGGTTCCTACAGACTATCTAGAAAGTCTTCGTAGATTGGGGGATAAGGCGGGCTGCTCGATTATCCTCTTTGGGACGATCGATCTTATTGGTCTGCTAGGCCATAGTGCTCAGCTGAACCGTCGCACATCTCGGATCCATATCGCTCGAATGAGTTGTCGCGATGAATGCGGAGCCATCGAATTCACAGCCTTCTTAAAGGGGATTGAAATCGATTATTCCATCACTCCTGGACTGCTTACAGAGCAGAGATTCGCTGTTCATGAGTTGACGTATGGCATACCCGGAGAAATTGTCGGGTTGGTTAAGCGTGCGAAGATGACTGCTGGGGCGGAGGGGGTCGAGTTGGAATGGAAACACGTGAGCAAAGCGGGTCACCTCCCCATGGCATGGAAACAGATGATAACCGAGGCCGACCTCATCGAATCTACGATGGAGGGTACAAGCAGCATGCCAGACCCGAGGGCAGATGTGGCTCATCCGAAGCGCAAGATCCGAATGAAGCCAAGGCGCACAGCTAACAGCAAGTACTCCTCATGATACAGCTCGTCATGCCGCAGCCTAGGCATCTAGGGAGCATTTATGCGGAGTCTCTACATTCTCTGGTGATGCGGACCGCAATGGCCTATCAGGTGCCGTTATCGGAATGCTGCCGTCTCGCTTCCTCCGCAGTGTCTGACGAGCCCAAGAGATTTTATTACAAGACACTTCAGAATTGGGTGAGCCAAGGAATGGCCTGCTCACAGCTGGTCGATGGCCTGGAACTTATTTCGGGTCGCAGCGACATTCGACTTACTACACTCCAATTTCTTCGTATTGGACAAAGTCGAAAGCTGGTTGCGCGCCAGCTGCGTCTTTGCCCGCTATGTGTTCATCCTCGCGATGGCTGCGACTATGGAATGCTCGCCCATCAGATGGTGCACGTGCGCCAATGCCCCCTTCATGGATGCAAGCTGGTCGATCGCTGCCGGTGCGGTAAATTCTTCACAATCGGGCAGCTTGAGATCGCAGGCCGCCGGTGCCGCCAGTGTGGAGAAGGGCTATGGGAATACGTAGAAAAAGCTACTTGGATGGATACGCTAGACAAGTGGCGCCAAGAACAAGTGTTAAGTCTCGTAGAGTATTCCACGAGTATGGAGAGATTGAGTAGTGCAGAGGACTGGCTCATCAAATTCAATGCGGGCATGACTGAATTATTGAATTGCAGGACTGCCTATGCCAAAGCGGATCGGTGGCTGGTTAGAGAAATTGTCAAACGAGCACGGAAGAATCCCGAGGCTCGTCCATCGTTGAATACCCTGATCTCAGTCGCTGCAATGCAAGCGAAAAACGTGATCGACTTCATCCAGGCGCCGGCCGCGGCTCTGACACCACGCCTTCTTGATATTGGCAACGTGACCACGGGTAGGGATAAACGTAAGGCAAAGAACAATGCAACGACTAACCGAGCTAAAAAATTGCTAAAAGACCTCCTCGCACTGACTGAAGAGGCAGAATTGCCGTCGTTACGAAGTGTATTGCGACAAGCAGAGATCGACTCTACGGTTATTTGGCGATCTGATCCGAAGTTGTTGCGGCGCTATTGTGAAGAGCGACAACGCCGAAAGGATTGGGCAAACGACAGGGTCAAGAGGAAGGCGCAGTTCGAAGCGCATCGCCTAGTGACAGAGCTTGTGCAGCGAGGTGATACACCGGAGATTCGCCGCCACGGAAGGGAGGTGATGATCACCACCGGTGCAACCAAGGAAGTCGCCGAGCAAGCCATGCGCGCAGTGCTGCTCGGATGGTCCGCAGTTGTCGACATTCCGCAAACGTAAGGAACCTCAAAAGTATCAGCCGGATCGCGTCGTATGAGGCATGGCCGGGCGGGACTGGAGCCCAACTCCTTGGAGCTGCCACAGTAGCCATGTACCGTGCCCAATTCCAACCTAGCGTGTCACTGCCGGGACTCCTTTGGGCAGCCGCGACTCAGGGCCAGCCAGTCCAGAGTACGTGGCATACGTCAGACGCGTGATTACCCGACCCTAGGCGGTTTGGTAGAAAACGAGGTCCATCGACCACGCTGGGTTGGCAGCAGTCGGCCGCAACGGAGGCGGCTCACGGCGTAGTCACTGTGGTATCGGGTCCGAAGATCTGTCACAAGGCGCGCTTAGTGCCAGCGAATTCTCAGAGAACATAGTCGAGAATCTTCTGGCGTATCAAACAATTAGCGATCTTGACTCCGAAAATACCAGCACTTGTTGAGGGCGGATCCCAAAAACCAGAAGATCCTGAGAATCCTCTCAACAAGTCGTTGTGGGGCCAGAGACATGCTCGGACTTCAATCTGGCGCGCCCGGAGGGATTCGAACCCCCGACCAATGGCTTCGGAAGCCACTACTCTATCCGGCTGAGCTACGGGCGCATTGTGCTCCGACCGGCTGAGCCGGGCGGACGCGCATTCTAACGGCAAAAGCGGCCGCAGGTCTGCCCCCACCTTTGGATTGCTGTAGTTGGGCGGGAAAAACCTGCCCAGCTGGTAACCTTTGCACATGAGCCGTCTCCCAACTACACCGTCCACCGCAGCTGGCACTTCGCGGTTCGGGCACTACTGGAAATTGATGCGCGCCGATCGCCCGATCGGCACCTTGCTGCTGCTGTGGCCCACCTGGTGGGCGCTGTGGCTGGCCGCCGATGGCCTGCCGCCGCTGTGGATACTGTTCGTGTTCAGCGCCGGCGTCTGGCTGACCCGCTCGGCCGGCTGCGTGATCAATGACTACGCCGACCGCTGGTTGGACCCGCACGTCAAACGCACCAAGGATCGACCGCTGGCCACCGGCGCCATCTCCGGCCGCGCAGCGCTGATGCTGTTCGCCGGCTTGATGCTGGTCGCATTCGCGCTGGTGTTGACCCTGAACGCCTTGACCATCGGGCTGAGCTTCATCGGCGTGTTCCTGGCCGCCAGCTATCCCTACCTGAAGCGCTACACGCATCTGCCGCAGGTCTACCTGGGCATGGCCTTCGGCTGGGGCATCCCGATGGCCTTCGCCGCCATCCAGGGCGAGGTGCCGCCATTGGGCTGGGTGCTGTATGCCGCCAACATCCTCTGGTCCACCGCCTATGACACCTGGTACGCCATGGTCGACCGCGATGACGACCTGAAAGTGGGCTCGCATTCCACCGCCATCCTGTTTGGCGATCTGGACCTGGTGATCCAGGGCATCCTGTACGCGCTGTTCTTCGCTGCGATGGCGCTGGTCGGGCAGCGCGCGGGCTTGGGCTGGGCGTATTGGGCCGGCATCGGCGTGGCGATGGCGCTGGTGGTGTATGAGTTCTGGCTATGCCGCGACCGCGAGCGAGAGCCTTGCTTCAAGGCCTTCCTGCACAACAACTGGGTCGGCGCGGTGTTGTTTGCCGGCATTGTCGCCAGCCAGTATCTGGATTGATAAGAAACGGCCCGCACTGCGGGCCGTTTCTCTATTGCGGTGCCGTTGTCCCGTTGTAGGAGCGGCGTAAGCCGCGAAGCCCACAATGTCGGATGGCACAGCCCTCTGTGGATCTGATGGACTATCTGCTTCGCGGCTTACGCCGCTCCTACAAAATGCGACGTCACATCGCGCCGATGGACTTGCCCAGCGAGCGCAGGCGGAACGCTGCGATTATCTGCAGCACGCCGTAGATCAAGGCCAGCACGCCGATCCACAGCGAAGTCACTGCCAGGCCGGCAATCGGGTTGAGTGCGAACATCACGCCCAAGGCCACTGCCAGCAGACCGCTGACGATCAGCATCCACTCACCCGTGATCTGCTTGCGCACGCGGATGGCGAACACGATGCGATAGATGCCACCAACCACCAGCCAGGCGGCCAGGAACAGCAGCAGCACACTCGCCGTTGCCAGCGGGTTGATCACCGCCAACACGCCAAAACCGATCGAGGCCAGCGCATAGAACAGCGCCCAACCGCGCGATACCGGTGCAGAGCCATTGAAGGCCGAGACCAGCACCACCACGCCCTCAACAATGGCCATGATGCCGAGCCACCATGCCAATACCGCCGCGGTACGCACCGGTGCCATTACTGCCAGAACGCCAAAAATCACCGCAAACAGGCCAAACAGCAGCAGCACCCACCAGTTGCGCGTCAATGTGCCAAACAACGATCCAGCAGGAAAACCCGGGGAAGCACCCATGTCTGTCTCCTCTTGTTGATCAGGTGTAAAGGCCTTTCCATCCCAGTCTAGGCCCATAGCCGTAGTAATGGCATGTAGAGATGACATCCGAGATCTCAAGCCCGTTGCGGCGCAGGTCCGGCCTAGTGATCACACCGCCTGCAATCACGGCACGCGCGCACAGACCCAGGCATCCACCCGCTGCACACCCGCGCGGTGCAGCGTGTGCGCCGCCGCATGCAAGGTGGCACCGGTGGTCATCACGTCATCGAGCAGCACTACATGCGCCGGCAGCACCCCCACGGCGATGAAGGCGCCACGCAGATTGCGCTTGCGTTCGGATGCATCCAGCTCCGATTGCGGCTGGGTGGATAGCCGCCGATGCAGGCCACGGCACAGCGGCAGCTGCAGCGCGCGCGCCACCGGTTTGGCCAGCTCCTTGGCCTGGTCATAGCCGCGTTGGCGCAACCGCGACAGATGCAGCGGCACCGGCACGATCGCCTGCGGGCGCTCGGCGTCGCGCACCGCATCCAGCAACAAGGCCGACAACAGCCGCCCGGCGCTGAGGTCATGGTGGAATTTGAATCGCAGTAGCAAGCCGTCAACCGGCGCGCTATATGTGAAGGCCGCCAGAGTCGATTGCAGGGGCGAGCTCGAGCGCTGGCAGGCGCCGCACACCCCACCGGCATCGACGCCCGGTAAGGGCAGCGCACAACGCCGGCAAGCGGCCCGTTGCCATGGCAGTCCCGCGCTGCAGGCCAGGCACAGATCCCGCCCCGGCAAGCCATCCTCACCGCAGACCAGGCAGCGCGGCGGGAACAGCAGCGCCGACAACTGGCCCCCAATCCTGTAAACCAGACCTTTCATTAGATAGTTGACAGCAATGTGTATGCTGACCAGACTGCGCCGCTTCCATCGCCCCATCTGTCAGGTAACACCGATGTCCACCGTCATCCGCCACGACTGGAAGCGCGAAGAGCTGCTGTCCCTGCTCGAATTGCCCTTCCCCGAGCTGCTGCACCGCGCAGCCAGCGTGCATCGCCAGCACTTCGACCCGGCGCAGGTTCAGGTCTCCACCCTGCTGTCGGTCAAGACCGGCGGTTGCCCGGAAGACTGCGCCTACTGCCCGCAGGCCCAGCGTTACGACACCGGCGTGGACGCGCAGAAGCTGATGGACACCGACAGCGTGGTGGCCCGTGCCCGCGCCGCCAAGCAGGCCGGCGCCTCGCGCTTCTGCATGGGTGCGGCCTGGCGCTCGCCCAAGGACCGTGACATCCCCAAGGTCGCGGCGATGATCCGCGAGGTGAAGTCGCTGGGTCTGGAGACCTGCGCCACCCTCGGCATGCTCGAAGGCCACCAGGCGCAGGCGCTGAAGGACGCCGGGCTGGACTACTACAACCACAATCTGGACACCGCGCCGGATTACTACGACTCCATCATCCATACCCGCCAGTACCAGGACCGCCTGGACACGCTGGAGCACGTGCGCAACGCCGGCATGAAGACCTGCTGCGGCGGCATCGTTGGCATGGGCGAGACCCGCGAGCACCGCGCCGGCCTGCTGCAGGCGCTGGCCAACCTGCCGGCGCACCCGGACTCGGTGCCGATCAACCGCCTGGTGCAGGTCGCCGGTACGCCGTTGCACGGCAGCGCCGAGCTGGACCCGTTCGAGTTCGTGCGCATGATCGCCGTGGCCCGCATCGTGATGCCGCGCTCGATGGTGCGGCTGTCGGCCGGCCGCGAAAGCATGAGCGACGAGCTGCAGGCGTTGTGCTTCCTGGCCGGTGCCAACTCCATCTTCTACGGCGAAAAGCTGCTGACCACCGGCAACCCGGACACCGAGCGCGACCAGGCTCTGTTCGCCCGTCTCGGCATCAGCCCGATGCAGGTACATGTGGACGCCGACGACCACGACCACCCTGGCACGGTGCACCTGGATATCGCCCCGCTCTGCGCCCGCAGCGCCTGACCTCGCCGGCGCCCCGCCCGCGGGGCGCCGCTTGGGCATTCTTACAGGCAACCGGGTACGCTAGCCGCCCGCTTGACCATGAACCTTGCCATGGCCCGTCCTGACATCCACGACCGCATCAACGCCCAGCGCAAGCTGCGGCTTGCCCAGGGCCGCATCCGCACCCGGCGCAGCATCAGCCGCCGTGACGGGGTGCGTTTGGAACTGGACGGCCGCTGGTTGACCGGCTTCTGCAGCAACGACTACCTCGGCCTGTCGCAACAGTTCGAGGTGATCGCCGCGCTGCAGGACGCCGCCGGCCGCGAAGGCGCCGGCAGCACCGCCTCGCACCTGGTCTGTGGCCACCACAGCGTGCACGAGCAGCTGGAACGCGAGATGGCCGACTGGCTCGGCTACCCGCGCGCCCTGCTGTTCGACAGCGGCTTCATGGCCAACCTCGCCGTGCAGCAAGCACTGCTCACCGAAGAAACCGATATCTGCGTGCAGGACCGGCTCAACCACGCCAGCCTGCTCGACGCCAGCCGCCTGGCCGGCTGCCGCCTGCGCCGCTATCCACACCTGGACAGCGAAGGTGCCATGCGCCAGCTCAAGAACACCGCCGATGGCGCCGCCATGCTGGTCACCGACGGCGTCTTCAGCATGGATGGCGACATCGCCCCGCTGCGCTCACTGTCGCTGGTGGCACGCATGCAGGAGGCGCTGTTCTATGTGGACGACGCCCACGGCATTGGTGTGATCGGCGAACACGGCCGCGGCTGCGTCGCCGATGCTGGCCTTGGCGTGAAGGAAGTTCCGCTGCAGCTGGCCACCCTGGGCAAGGCACTTGGCAGCCACGGCGCGGTGGTCGTAGGCGAAGACGCGCTGATCCAGCACCTGGCCGAAACCGCACGCCCTTACATCTACACCACTGCGCTGCCGCCGGCACAGGCTGCCGCCTCGCTGGCGGCGGTGAAGCTGGCGCGCCGCGACCACTGGCGCCGCGAAAAACTCACCGAGCTGATCTCCGCCTTCCGCGAGGGTGCGCGCTGCAACGGGCTGGAACTGATGGCCTCGGAAACCCCGATCCAACCGCTGCTGTGCGGTGACGAAGCCACGGTGATGGCCTTGTCGGCGACGCTGGAGCAGTCCGGCTTCCTGGTCAGCGCGATCCGCCCACCGACCGTGCCCGAAGGCAAGGCGCGTCTGCGCGTGACCATGTCGGCGCTGCATACCGTCGAGCAGGTCAAGGCGCTGGTAGACGCCATCGCCAAGGCCCGCGACGTGGTGCTGTACCAGAAGTCCCTGAACACTGTTGCCTGAGAACCGGTTGTAACGCCATGCATATCGAAGTCACCGGCAGCGGCCCGGCATTGGTCCTGATCCACGGCTGGGCATTGCATGGCGGCATTTTCGCGCCACTGGTCGAGCGGCTGGCGCCGCACTTCGAACTGCATGTGGTCGACCTGCCCGGGCATGGCCACAGCCGCGACGATGCAACACCCTTGCGCCTGCCCTACCTGGTCAACGCCATCGCCAGCGCCACCCCGGCGGCGGTGTGGTGCGGCTGGTCGTTGGGCGGGCTGGTGGCCCTGCACGGCGCCGCTACATTGCCGCAGGTGCGCGGGCTGGCGATGCTGGCAGCCACGCCGCGCTTCGTCCGCGATGCCGATTGGCCCAATGCAGTGGAGCCGGTGGTGTTCGAGCAGTTCGGGCGCGATCTGGAACAGGACTATCGCGGCACCCTCGAACGCTTCCTCGCGCTGGACGTGATGGGCTCGCAGCACGCCCGCAGCGAACTGCGCACCCTGCGCGATGCGCTGGTCGAACGCGGCGAACCGGCCCCGCGCGCCCTGCATGAAGGCCTGGCCCTGCTGGAGCGTAGCGACCTGCGCGGCGGCCTGCCCGGCCTGCAAAAACCCGGCCTGTGGATAGGCGGGCAGCGCGACCGGCTGGTGCCGTCCAAGGCCATGCACCAGGCCGCCACATTGGCGCCGGCAGGCCTGCACAGCGCCCACACCATCGAAGGTGGCGGCCACGCGCCATTCCTCGGCCATGCCGATCACGTTGCCGGGCTGCTGCAACAGTTTGTTGCTGGCTGCGAGTGAACGGTTACGCGGCCATTCGCGCTGGCTGGCCGATGATGTCGTCGGCCGCCTGAGCACAGCAGCGCTTCCCATCCCGAATTACGAATCCGAATCACCGCCATGTCTTCTCTGTTCGACCCCAAACACGTCCGCCGCGCCTTCTCACGCGCCGCCAGCAGCTACCGCGCCGCCGCCGTGCTGCAGCAGGAAGTCGCTAAGCGCCTGCTGGAATCGCTGGACTATCTGGAAGACCGGCAACCGCAGGTGGTGTTGGACGTAGGCAGCGGTCCGGCCCACGCCACCGCGGCGATGAAGAAGCGCTGGCCCAAGGCGCAGGTAATCGCGCTGGACCTGGCCCTGCCGATGCTGGCCGAGGCCAAGAAGCAGGCCGGCTGGTGGCGCCCGTTCTCGCGCGTCTGCGCCGACGCCCGCGCCCTGCCGCTGGCCGACAACAGCGTGGACGTGATCTACAGCAACCTGTGCCTGCAGTGGGTGGAAGACCTGCCAGCGGTATTTGCCGGCTTCCGCCGCGTGCTCAAGCCCAATGGCCTGCTGGTCTGTTCAACCTTCGCCCACGACACGCTGGTGGAACTGCGGCAGGCGTTTGCGCAGGCCGATGACACCTCGCATGTAAGCCACTTCGTGCAGATCGCCCAGTTCGGCGATGCCTTGATGATGGCCGGTTTCCGCGATCCGGTACTGGACCGCGACATGTTCACCCTGACCTATGACGACCTGCCAACGCTGATGCGCGAACTCAAGGCGATAGGCGCCACCAACGCCATGCACAACCGTCGCCACACCCTGACCGGGCGCAGCCGCTTTGCGGCAGCACGCGATGCCTACGAGCCGATGCGTCGCGCTGACGGCAAGCTGCCGAGCAGCTGGGAAGTGGTGTACGCGCATGCCTGGGCACCGGCACCGGGCGCGCCAATTCGTGAGCAGGGCCAGGATGTGGCGAGCGTGCCGTTGTCGTCGATTCCCATTCGGCGGAAGACGCAGGAATAGGGACAGGGGAAGATGCTGCTCCGTAGTGCCGAGCCATGCTCGGCAGGGGCTTTACCAGCGAAAAACTGCCCTCCCCCCCCCCTCTCCCGCAGGCGGGAGAGGGGCTAAAGCCGTAGTGCCGAGCCATGCTCGGCAGGGGCTTTACCAGCGAAAGACTGCCCTCACCCCAACCCCTCTCCCGCAGGCGGGAGAGGGGCTAAAGCCGTAGTGCCGAGCCATGCTCGGCAGAGGCTCTACCAGCGAAAGACTGCCCTCACCCCAACCCCTTTCCCGCAGGCGGGAGAGGGGCTAAAGCCGTAGTGCCGAGCCATGCTCGGCAGGGGCACTACAGACAACCCATCGGACAGCGCGTCAGCTTCGCGGCTTACGCCGCTCCTACAAATGCAGTTTCTTCACCGCTCAAGCTCCTTTTACAAACAGGTCGCGGTGGAAGAAATAGACTTCCTGCAGCAGGAAACGCCAGCTGGTGTGGAAACTGCGGAAGCGCGTGCTCGGCGTGGACGACGCCAACGCATCAATCCCCAACTCCTTGGACAGACGCAGCGCGCGCGCCATATGCAACGGGTCGCTGACCACGATCACCTTGTGCATGTCGTGCTTGGCCATTACCTGCTTGGCTTCGACCAGATTCTGCCGGGTAGTGCGCGAGCGGGTTTCGATCAGGATGTCATTGCCCGGAATCTTCTGCTTCAGCGCATAGCGCCGCGCCACCTGTGATTCGGAAAAACGCGCACCCGTGCCACCAAAGCCACCGGTAAAAATCAACTTCGGTGCATAGCCCTGCCGGTACAGATCCAGGCCATGGCGGATGCGTTCTTCAAATACCGGCGAAGGCTTGGCGTCATAGGCCGCAGCGCCAAGCACGATGATGGCATCGGCAGGCGCGGCCTGGTCACGGTCACCCACCCAGATGATCCACGCCGCCACGCCCAGCACCCACAACAGCAGCAACACACACAAGCGCCACAACCAGCCCATCAACCCTGTACGCCGAACCGCTGACTTCATGCCTGCACCCAAGGCAAGGCATCCAGATCCACATTGCCACCGGACAACACCAGCCCCACCGTGCGCCCGGCAAAGCACTGCGGCTGGGACAGCACGGCCGCCAGGGTGATCGCCGACGATGGCTCGACGGTCTGCTTCATCACCTGCCAGATCAAACGCATCGCAGCCACGGTATCGGCATCGTCCACGCTGATTACCTGTGCCGCACCGTGCAACAAGGCGAAATTGGGCGCACCCAGCGCGCCGCGCAGGCCGTCGCATAGCGTATCCGGCACGAAGTCGATCAAACGCTCACCCGCCGCCAGCGAACGCGCGGTGTCGGCGGCGCCGGCTGGCTCGGCCAACACCAGCTCGCAGTTCGGCAGCAGCTGCTGCATCGCCAGCAGGGTACCTGCGGCCAAGCCACCGCCGCCTACCGGCACCACCAGTACATCCAGTTGCGTGCCGGCCTGACGGATCAGCTCAAGCACGGCAGTGCCCTGCCCGGCGATGACCCGCGGGTCGGTATAAGGATGAACCAGCGTCGCCCCGGTTTCGCGCTGCACGCGCAGGCACTCGGCTTCACGCGCGGCCTGGGTAGGCGCACAACGCCAGAGGGTGGCCTGGTTGCGTTCGATATTGGCCAACTTGGCCGCCACCGCGCCCTCGGGCACCACCACATGGCAGGGAACCCCGCGCGAGCGCGCCGCCAAGGCCAGTGCGGCACCGTGGTTGCCCGAAGAATGTGTCACCACACCGTGGCTGGCATGCTCCACATCCAGCGACCACACCGCGTTGCAGGCCCCGCGGAACTTGAACGCGCCGCTGCGCTGCAGGTGTTCGGCCTTGAAGTGCAGGCTGGCGCCGGCCAGTGCATCCAGCGTGCGTGAGCGCAGCACCGGGGTGACCGTCGCATGGGCGGCAATCCGCGCCGCTGCTGCCAGAACCTCGGCAAATCCGGGCAAAGGAAGTTCATTCATGGTGAAAGGTTAGCCCAGGCCCCGGGCCTGCGACCATCTCATCTGCGCACACGTTGTATGTTCAGCCATGTAGATGCGAATTAAGGGCCGATTCAACGCCGTGGCCCGAAGCTGGATGCCATACCCACGAGGGGGGGATTTCTGATGATCAAGCGCCTGATTGTTTCCACCGGCCTGCTGTTGGGCCTGTCTGGCTGTGCCACGTACGACTACGTAGGCGGCGGTTCGGGCGGCTATTACCACGGCTCCCCCTCGGTGCAGTACAGCTATCCCTATGGCTACCCGAACAGTGGCTACGGCTACGGCGGTTATGGCTATGGCAGCGGCTACTACGGCTACGGCAACTACGGTTACCCCGTCTACCGGCCCAATTACAACCGTCCCCGCCCGCCGTATCACGGCAATGGCCAGCGTCCGCCCGGTCATGGCAATGGGAATCGGCCGCACCCCGGCGGTGACGGCGATCACAACCATGGTGGCAACCGTCCACGCCCGCCGGGCAACGGTGGCAATGACGGCCGACCGACACGACCGCCACCGCCGGTGAACGGCGGCGGCAACAAGTCGCCGTGGCGCAACCTGGACAATCTGAGCCGGCCGCCGCCACGCGCCAACAACCAGCCGATGCAGCGCGCCCAGCCCATGCAGCAGGCGATGCAGCGGCCTCAACCTGCTGCCCGTCCGGCTATTCAGGCACGGCCGATGCCGGCCCGACAGCCGTCACAAACCCGGCAACCGAACGGCGCCCGTATCCAGGAACGATAAAAAGGTTGCAATTGGCGCAAATGCAGGCATTCTTGGCCCTACGGGTGACCGCTTGCGTCGCATAGTGACCTAAACCGGTCCCGCCCAGACAGTTCAATGTCGATGTCCGTCAGGAAATCTGGATCCCCCCTGTTCCGGCCCTGTCGGACATCGGCGCCTTAAAAGACAAAGCCCCGGCCTAGGCCGGGGCTTTGTCTTTCAACGCTTTCCCGCCAAGGCGGGCCTTGCTGGACTGCAAGGCCGGTAGTCCCCCGACTACCGGCCCCTGCTACCCCAACGTGCGCTTCGGTCGGCCCCTGTTCCAATTCCGACCTTGTTGCGCCTATGTCGCATGCCACGTTGGGTGCAATGTATTAACTGCAGGTTGCGTGCCAACTTTAGGGTCCATGCGTACCTGATTGCGCTTGGCAGTAAAATCACCACATACGCCGTCACATCGTGGGGAAATACCCATCTGACGGACTTCACACTTTCTTGACCGATCTCACGCCCATGAGCGACTCCTTCTACCGTTACGACGTCATCGTCATTGGCGGCGGCCACGCTGGCACCGAAGCAGCCCTGGCTGCAGCGCGTGGCGGCGCCCGCACCCTGCTGCTGACCCACAACGTCGAAACCGTTGGCGCGATGAGCTGCAACCCGGCCATCGGCGGCATCGGCAAGGGTCATCTGGTCAAGGAGATCGATGCGCTGGGCGGGGCCATGGCACATGCCGCCGACCGTGCCGGCATCCAGTGGCGCACGCTCAATGCCTCCAAGGGCCCGGCCGTGCGCGCGACCCGCTGCCAGGCCGACCGCAACCTGTACCGGATGGCGATCCGCGGCATCGTGGAGTCACAGCCGAACCTGACCGTATTCCAGGCCGCCGTCGATGATCTGGTGATCGAGGGCGACGCCGTGCGTGGCGCCATCACCCAGACCGGACTGACCTTCCACGCCGCCGCAGTAGTGCTCACCGCCGGCACCTTCCTCGCAGGCAAGATCCATATCGGCGAAACCCAATACACCGCCGGCCGCATGGGCGACCCGCCGGCGACCACGCTGGCCGCGCGCCTGCGCGAGCGCCCGTTCGTCATCGACCGCCTGAAGACCGGCACCCCGCCGCGCATCGACGGCCGCTCGCTGGATTACAGCGTGATGGACGAGCAGCCCGGCGACGATCCGTTGCCGGTGATGTCCTACCTGGGCGATGTCAGCGAGCATCCGCAGCAGGTCAGCTGCTGGATCACCCATACCAGCGAGCGCACCCACGACATCATCCGTGGCGCCTTGCATCGCTCGCCACTGTACAGCGGCCAGATCGAAGGCATCGGCCCGCGTTACTGCCCGTCGATCGAGGACAAGGTGGTGCGCTTCGCCGAGAAGAACAGCCACCAGATCTTCGTCGAGCCGGAAGGCCTGGACGTGGTGGAGATCTATCCCAACGGCATCTCCACCTCGCTGCCGTTTGACGTGCAGCTGGAACTGGTACGCAGCATCCGAGGTTTCGAGCAGGCGCACATCACCCGCCCCGGCTACGCGATCGAGTACGACTTCTTCGATCCGCGCGGCCTGAAAAACACGCTGGAAACCCGTCAGGTCAACGGCCTGTTCTTCGCCGGCCAGATCAACGGCACCACCGGCTATGAAGAAGCCGGCGCGCAGGGCCTGCTGGCCGGCATCAATGCCGCCTTGTTCGTGCAGGGCAAGGACGGATGGTGCCCGCGTCGCGACGAAGCCTATATCGGCGTGCTGGTTGACGACCTGATCACCCACGGCACCACCGAGCCCTATCGAATGTTCACCAGCCGCGCCGAATACCGGCTGCAGCTGCGCGAAGACAATGCCGACACCCGTCTGACCCCGACCGGCCGCAAGCTGGGCCTGATTGACGACCGCCGCTGGTCGGCGTTTGAAACCAAGCAGGCCGCCGTTGCCAGCGAGAGCGCACGTCTGCGCGGCATCTGGGCAACACCGGGCAATGCACTGGGCCGCGAAGTCGCCGAAACCACCGGCGTGGCAGTCAGCCGCGAAACCAATGTGCTGGACCTGATCAAGCGCCCGGAACTGGATTATGCCAAGCTGATGCAGGTGCCATCACTCGGGCCGGGCGTCGATGATGCCCGCGTGGCCGAGCAGGTGGAGATCAGCGTCAAGTACGCCGGTTACCTGGACCGTCAGCGCGATGAGATCGAGCGTTCGCAGCGGCATGAAAACACCGCGATTGTCGAAGGCTTCGACTTTGCTTCGGTGCGTGGTTTGTCGACCGAAGCATTGCAGAAGCTGGAGCGTGTTCGCCCGCAGACGATTGGTCAGGCGCAGCGTATTCCGGGGATGACGCCTGCGGCGATTTCCTTGCTGCTGGTGCACCTGGAGCGGGCGCGACGCGGCAAGGTGGCGTGAGTTTCTGATTTGGGTTGGTAGTGGCGGGAGCTTAAGGGCGTTACCCCTCCCCAACCCTCCCCTTGGCTGCGCCAAAGGGAGGGGGTAGAAGCGGCGCCCCGCCATCCGAAAGAACACGCGAAACAGCCCCCTCCCTTGCGCCGAAGGCGGAGGGGAGGGTTGGGGAGGGGTGCCGTTCGCGAACAACACAACGTCGACCGCGCAACATCGCTCACATCAATGCATCCCTACTGCATCTGATTTCCAGACAACTCCTCAACCACCGGAAGCCAACCGCGCAAAGCCGCAACCAAGCCGCGCGTTATCATGCGCATCAACGCCTCACCGACATCGAACACCACCATGCCCGCACTGCGCCCCTTCCTGGATAAAACCCCCACCCTCGGTGAACGCGCCTATATCGACGAGGCCTGCACCATCATCGGTGATGTGCAGATTGGCGATGATGCGTCGGTGTGGCCGGGTACGGTGATCCGTGGTGATGTGAACTACGTGCGCATCGGTGCACGCACCAATGTGCAGGACGGCACCATCATCCATGTCAGCCATGACAGCCCCTACAACAAGGGCGGCTACCCGACGCTGATCGGCGAAGGCGTCACCGTCGGCCATGGCTGCATCATCCACGCCTGCACCATCGGTGATTACTGCCTGATCGGCATGGGCGCCTGCATCCTTGATGGTGCGGTGATCGAAGCCAATGCCTTCATCGCTGCTGGCGCGGTGGTTGGGCCGGGCAAGCTGGTGCGCAGCGGCGAGTTGTGGGCGGGCAACCCTGCGCGACTGATGCGCCAGCTCAGCGAGAAAGACATCGAGGGCCTGCGCTACTCAGCCGATCACTACGTCAAGGTCAAGGACCAGTACCGCGGCATGCAGGGCTGACCAGCAGGCATTGTCGGCAGCTGCCTTGCGGGTGCACACTGCCGGCCTTGGCGTGGGGACGCCTTCGAGGGTTTGACATGATGTCGATGAGAATCGTGGCGCAGCGCCTGTTGGCGACTGTGGCACTGCTGTGTGTGGTTTGCTTTGCCGCCTCCGCCCAGGACGCTGCCCCGCAAGAACAGGGCATGAGCGCGGAGCAGTTCGAGCAGTCGCTGCAGTTCCGTAGCGGGCAGATCGAAGTACCCGAGGCACGGGCCCACTTCAACTTGAATGACGAGTTCCGCTATCTGGACAAGGCTGACGCGCGCCGGGTGCTGGAAGACATGTGGGGCAACCCGCCCGATGACAGCGTGCTCGGCATGATCGTGCCGCGCAGCCCGGGTTTGAGCGAGCAGGACAGTTGGGCGGTGGTCGTGACCTGGTCCGACGATGGCTACGTGTCCGACGAAGATGCCAGCAAGATCGACTACGCCGACCTGCTCAAGACCATGCAGGCCGAGACCCGCGACAGCAATCCTGAGCGAGTGAAGGCAGGCTATGGCTCACTCGATCTGGTGGGCTGGGCGGTGCCGCCACGTTATGAGGCAGGCAGCAAGAAGCTCTACTGGGCACGCGAGCTGGCCTTCAACGACCAGCCCGATCACACCCTCAACTACGACATCCGTGTGCTCGGCCGGCATGGCTACCTGAGCTTGAATGCTGTTTCAGGAATGTCGGAACTGGCACTGGTACGTGATGGCATGGACAAGCTGCTGCCGATGGCCGAGTTCGACCAGGGTGCGCGCTACGCCGATCACAACCCCAGTACCGACAAGGTCGCCGCCTATGGCGTGGCAACCTTGATCGGCGGTGGGCTGGCGGCCAAAGCCGGACTATTTGCCAAGCTCGGCCTGCTGCTGGCCAAGTTCTGGAAGCTGCTGTTGATCGGCGTGCTGTTCTTCGGTGCTGCAATCAAGAAGCTGTTCGTGCGTGGTGACGACAACCGTACCGTGCGCTGAAACCCGCCTCGCCCAGCCCATTGCTGTCTGCGGTGGGCTGGGTTTTCAGGCTGCCGCCAGCTAAAGTCAGCTTTCTGATAGGGACGTAGCAGAGACACGAATGCCACAGGCATCCGTCCGGGCCGGACTCCGGGCTTCCATCCGCCGCATGCAGCACCAGCACTTGCTGCTGGAGCTACTGCAATGAACGCAGCGCGGCCGATGCTGGACACCTATCGCGAGGTCATCACACCCGAAGGCGTGCCCCTGCAGCTGCCCGCTGCCGGTCCGGTGCCGCGTGCCCTGGCCTGGTTGATCGACCTGTGCGTGCGCTTTGGCGTGCTGACGGTGATGAGCCCATTGCTGTTCGCGCTGGGCGAGTTCGGTAGCGGCCTTTATCTTGGGCTGATGTTCCTGATGTTCTGGGCCTACCCGATCGTGCTGGAGGTGTGGTTCGGCCGCACCTTGGGCAAGAAGGTGTTGGGCCTGCGCGTGGTCGCCCGCGACGGCGCACCGTTGGGCTGGATGGCGGCGATCGTGCGCAACCTGCTGCGCACCGTCGACGTGCTGCCATTTGGTTACGCGCTGGGCCTGGTCACCTGCCTGTTTGATACGCATGGCCGCCGCCTGGGCGATCTGGTCGCCGGCTCGCTGGTAATCCATACCGTGCCGCGTCCGGCCACGCCGCCAGCACGCATCGATACCGCACTGGCACCACCGCTGCCCTTGCAGCCCAGCGAACAGGCTGCCTTGATCGCCTTCGCCGACCGCGCGCCGGCACTTTCACCAGGCCGTCAACGTGAGCTGGCCGACATTGCCATTGGGCTGAGCCAGGAGCGCGGCCAGGCTGGCGTAGTGCGTTTGTATGCAATGGCCAACTGGTTGCTGGGGCGGCGATGAGACAGGAACAGTTTGTCACCCGCTATCAGCACGAATGGCAGCAGTTCGAGGACTGGCTGCAACGCCGTGGCGAACGCACGCGGAAGCAGCGGCCCAGCATCGACCCCGACGTGCTGGGCGATGAAACCATCCCCCAACGTTACCGTCGCCTCTGCCAGCAGCTGGCCTTGGCGCGCCGCCGTGGCTACAGCCCGCAGCTGGTGGAACAACTGCAGCAGCTGATGCAGCGCGGCCACAACCTGCTGTATCGCACACCGGCACCGCGCTGGCAGCGTGCGCTTGAATTCCTGTTCGCCGACTTCCCAACCACCGTACGCAGCCAGGCAGGCGCAATGTGGGTGGCGTGTGCGCTGTTCGCGATTCCGCTGATCGGCATCTTCGTGCTGCTGCAATACAAGCCTGAGCTGATCCACATGCTGATGGATCCACGCCAGCTGGCGAACATCGAAAAGATGTATGACCCGGCCGCCGACAATCTGGGCCGCGATAGCGGCACCGACTGGGCAATGTTCGGCCACTACATCATGAACAACATCAGCATCGGCCTGCGCACCTTTGCCAGCGGACTATTGGCCGGCATCGGCACCATCCTGGTATTGCTGTTCAACGGCATCACCATTGGTGCGGTGGCCGGGCATCTGCAGCAGATCGGCTCGGGCGATCCGTTCTGGCGCTTTGTGGTCGGCCACGCGCCGTTCGAGCTGACCGCCATTGTGATTGCTGGCGGTGCCGGCCTGCAGCTGGGCCTGCGCCTGCTGGCACCGGGCCGCAAACGTCGCATCGATGCACTGATCGAAGGCGGCGTGATTGGTGCACGGCTGTGCCTGGGCGTTGCCTTCATGCTGCTGGTGGCTGCTTTCATCGAGGCGTTCTGGTCCTCGATCGCATGGGTGCCGATGTGGGGCAAGCTCAGTGTGTCTGCCGTGCTGTGGACGGTAGTGCTGTTGTGGCTGTGGCGCGGCGGACGTGGAGGTGATCATGCGCATTGATCAGCTCGATGTCGCACTGCGTGCGCGTTCGCAGTGGGAAGCGATGGAACTGGGCACCGCCCTGGTCCGCCGTCATGCCGCGGCAATCTGGAAGCCCTGGGTGTTGCTGACGCTGCCGGTGTTTGCGCTGCTCAACCTGCTGGGCTGGTGGCTGGACAACTTCTGGGTGTCCAGTTTCATCCTATGGTGGCTCAAGCCCGCCTTCGAGCGCATCCCGCTGTACGTGATTTCGCGTGGCGCATTTGGTGCCGAACCCACTACCGGCCAGACCCTGCGCGCGCAGTGGAACTGGGGATGGCGCGGTGTCGGCGCCTATCTCGGTTGGCGTCGACTCAGCCCCGCCCGCTCACTGTTGATGCCGGTCGATCTGCTGGAAGGTGGCGACGCCAGCCAGCGACGCGGACGTCGGCATGTACTTGGCGGTGCCGCCTATGGCCACGCCGCGCTGCTTACGTGGGTGTGCTGGCATTTCGAGGCCATGCTGCAATTTGCCGGTGTTGCCCTGTTTTTCATGTTCGTGCCGGTGGAGCTGCTGTCCGAATCACTGCGAGCAACGTGGGAACTGATCGGCCAAGACACCCCCGCATGGGCATGGATAGGCTTCAATCTGCTGGCATGGCTGGCGATGACCTTGATCAGTCCGTTCTACAGCGGCGCCGGTTTTGGCCTCTACCTCAACCGTCGCACCCAGCTGGAAGCCTGGGATGTGGAAATCGCCTTCCGTCGCCTGCGCGAGCGACTGGCCGGCCTGGCGCCGATGCTGGTAGTGCTGCTGGCCGTGTTCGCGCTGCCATCGCTGCAGGCGCTTGCACAGGACAGCGCGGATACGCATAGCGTCAGCAGCCACGGCAACCACAAAGACGCTACCGAAGCAGGAACTGAATCGTCTCCCGCTGCCGCTGCCCCGACCACACCGCAACAACTGTTCGACGCTGCACCAGCCGATACCGCCGGCTTCCGCCAGGCTGCTGCACGTGCCTATGAAGACCCACAACTTGGCGCCAAGCGAAGCGTCACCCGCTGGGTAAAGAAGGCATCGGACAAGAAGCCTGATACCGATGACGACAACGACGAGCGCGATCTCGGCCCGATCCTCGGTGCCATCGCCAAGTTCGCCGCGCTGATCAGCGAAAGCATCCTGTGGATTCTGCTTGCCGTGCTGCTGGTGGTACTCGCGCTGACCGCGCGTTGGTGGCTGCCGTGGTTCCGCGGCGATGGCCGTCGCAGCCGCGACGTGCAGACACCAGCGCTACAGGAAGCGCGGCAGCTGCCGGAAGTGCTGCCGCCGGACATCCTCGGCAGCGCGCGTCGGTTGTGGCGCGAAGGCAAGCCACGGCACGCACTGGCATTGCTGTACCGCGCTTCGGTGGAGGTGCTGGTCGAACGCGGCAATACCGTGTTGCCACCAGGTGCCACGGAAGCGCAATGCCTGCGCGCATCACGCAAGATGCCGCAGGATGCAGACCGCAACCTGTTCGCACGCATGGTACGCATCTGGCAGTACGCCGCTTATGCCGGCCGTCTGCCCAGCGATGAAGAATTCGAAGCACTGATCAAGGAACTGCACCAGCAGTACGGGTGGCCGGCATGAACGCCGCCATGCGTAATACGCTGGTGGTCGTGCTGCTGTTGCTGGCCACATTGGTCGCGTTCTGGTTCGTCCGCAATTACGAGAAAGTCAGCGAAGAAGTCACCCTGCCTGCTTATGGCGAACCGACCTACAACGCGCTGTATGCGCTGCGCGAAGCCCTGATCCGCGACGGCAGCAAGGCCGCAACCCGGCGCCAGCTCGACCTGCCAGCCATGCAGCTGCAGCCCGGCGATACCGTGTTGATGCTGGACGACCCGCGCCTGCTCACCCCAACACAGGTGGAAAGCCTGCTGGACTGGCTGCAATTCGGCGGCCACCTGGTGTTGCAGGCGCCAGACGCCGACGAAGACCTCGATGGCGACGAACAAGGCCTGCTGGAACGTCTTGGCGTGGTCCCCAGTGACGTACCGGCGCGTTGCCAGATCTGGCAGGTCCCCGGCCAGGAATCGCACAACGAGTTCTGCAGGGGCAACCGCTTCACCCTCGCCGGGAAGGCCCGCGCCGAGCGCCGCTGGGCCGATGCAGACGACGATGGCACGCTGGCCTATGCGCGCCTGCGTTACGGCCTGGGCCGGGTGGATGTGCTGGGCGACATGGATTTCCTGCTCAATGGCAGCGGCGAACGCGACACCGGCCTGCGCGACATCCCGCACCGCGACCTGGCCCGGCTGGTGCTGGCACCCAACTACGGCAAGGGCACCACCCACCTGATCTATGCGATGGAGCTGCCATCGCTGTGGAAGACGCTGTTCCAGCGCGGTTGGCCGGTGTGGGTGCCGTTGCTGCTCGCGCTGCTGGCATGGCTGTGGATGCGCTGCCAGCGCTTCGGCGCGTTGCTGCCTTCGCCGCGCGAAGACCGCCGCTCGCTGTTGGAACATGTGCGCGCCAGCGGCGAGCACCTGCACCGCTACCGCAAGTCACCGCTGTTGTACGACGCCGTGCGCCAGGCCTTCCTCACCCGTCTGCGCCGTCGCGCGCCGGTGGCTGCTGCGCTGACTGGCGATGCCCAGGCACAGGCCATCGCCGATCACCTGCAGTGGCCGATCGGCCGTGTGCAGACCGCCCTGCAGATTCCCCCTTCGCAGGACGATATCGCCCTGCGCGACCGTATCCGCTTGCTCATCCAGATGAGAAACCAGCTATGACCGACGAGCTCACTCCGCCCGCCCTCCCCGGCGATGCACCAGCGCCGACGCCTGCTCCTGCGCCGGTCAACACGGACCTGATTGAACGCGTCGAGCGCATCCGCGACGCGGTAGGTCATGCCTTCATTGGCCAGAGCGACGTGCTGGACCAGATCCTGATTGCCTTGCTGGCCGGTGGCCATGTATTGATCGAAGGCGTGCCCGGACTGGGCAAGACGCTGCTGGTCCGCGCCCTGGCACAGGCGCTGGAGCTGGACTACGCACGCGTGCAGTTCACCCCGGACCTGATGCCCAGCGATGTCAGCGGCCACGCCGTCTACGATCCCAAGACCGAGAGCTTCAAGATCCGTCGCGGCCCGGTTTTCACCAACCTGTTGCTGGCCGACGAAATCAACCGCGCCCCGGCCAAGACCCAGTCGGCGCTGCTGGAAGTGATGCAGGAAGGCCAGGTCACCATCGAAGGCAAGGCCTTCGCACTGACTCCGCCGTTCCTGACCATGGCCACGCAGAACCCGGTGGAGCAGGAAGGCACCTATCCGCTACCGGAAGCACAGCTGGACCGCTTCCTGCTGAAGGTGCTGATCGACTACCCACAGCTGGAAGACGAAAAGCAGATGGTGCAGGCCATCACCACCGGCCGCACCGCCAGCGACTTCAACCTCAGCCAGGTACCGCGCGTACTCAGCGGCGCCGATGTGGTGGAACTGCAGAAGGCGGTGGCTGCAATCACCGTTGACCCGCAGGTGATCGATTACGCCGTGCGCATTGTCGCGGCAACCCGCAAGTGGCCGGGCATCGCCCTGGGCGCCGGCCCGCGCGGCAGCATCGCGCTGGTTCGTGCGGCACGCGCACAAGCGGTGCTGTCCGGCCGCGACTTCGTCACCCCGGACGACGTACGTGAGATCGCCAAGCCGGCACTGCGCCACCGCATCGCGCTGGCCCCGGAACTGCAGATCGAAGGCCAATCCGCCGACGACGCCCTGACCGCCCTGCTCGCCAAGGTGGAGGCGCCGCGCAAGTGAGCAACGCGGCAAGAAGCGCCAGCATGCCAAACGAAGCCCTTGCCTTGGACCCTGCACGCCTGGCGCGCCGGAGAGGTGTGGTGAAGCGAGCTGTTGCCGCGGCTTCGGCTGCTGATCTTGCCCCCTCCCTTGCGCGCGCAGCGCGGAGGGGAGGGTTGGGGAGGGGTGCTTCGGTTCTTGTTGTTGCTCGACCTTGCCAAACACCAAATCTCCAGACAACCAGGGCCACGCAGTGAGACCCGCCCCCCTACTGATCACCCTGCTGGTGCTGTGGAGCCTGCTCGGCCTGCCAGTGGCCCTGCACTACCTGCCCATGCAGGCATGGACCATCAGTGCCGCGGCAATTGCCGTGCTCGCCCTGATCGACCTCGTGCTGCTCTGGCGCAAGCCCAGCCCACAGGTACGTCGCGAACTCCCCGACTCCCTCGCCCTGGGCGTCGAGCGTGAAACCTGGCTGCAGCTGGACTCCTACGGCAAACAACGCGTCGACGTATTCGACCTCTTGCCGGATGGCTGGAACAGCGACGGCCTGCCGCGCCGGCTGCTGCTGGGCAAAGCCAGCGAGACCCGTTTCAGCTACCGCTTCACCCCGGCCAACCGCGGCACCTTCGTGTTTGATGGCGTGCACCTGCGCCTGCATTCGCCACTGCGGCTGTGGCGGCAGCAACGCACCTTAGGCACACCGCAGACCGTCCGCGTCTATCCCAACTTCGCCCCGCTCACCCGCTTTGCCCTGCTGAGCGCGGAAATGGCCTCACGTCTGGTAGGTGCACACCTGAAGCGCCGCCGTGGCGAAGGCACCGACTTCCACCAGATGCGCGAGTACCGCGTCGGCGACAGCCTGCGCCAGATCGACTGGAAGGCCACCTCACGCGCACGCAAACTGATCTCGCGGGAGTACCAGGACGAGAAGAACCAGCAGTTGGTGATGCTGATCGACACCGGCCGGCGGATGATGGCCGACGAGGGCGGGTTGTCGCATTTCGACCACGTGCTCAATGCCTCGCTGGTGGTGTCGTACCTCGCATTGCGCCAAGGCGATGGCGTCGGCTTGTTCGCCAGCGGCGGTGACAGTCGATGGGTCGCACCGAAGCGCGGCATGGGCGCGATCGACAGCCTGTTGCGCGCCAGCTATGACCTGCAACCCAAGCCGGTGGCTACCGACTATCTCGCCGCAGCCACCGAATTGTCGCTGCGACAATCGAGGCGCAGCCTGGTGATGCTGGTCACCAACGTCCGCGACGAAGATATCGAAGATCTGCTGGCTGCCGTGCGCCTGCTGCAGAAGCGGCATCTGGTCTGTGTGGCCAGCCTGCGCGAGCGCGAACTGGACCAGGCGCTGACGCGGGATGTGGAAACCGTGCCAGATGCGATACAGGCAGGCGCCATCGCCGCCTACCTGCAGCAGCGCAGTGATGCGCATGAAGCGCTGCGCAGCCACCGGGTGATGGTGCTGGACGTCACCGCTGAGGAATTGCCGGCAGCCTTGGTTGAACGCTACCTCGCAGTAAAGCGCGACGGCCTGTTGTAACCGGCTTCGCGGATGACACCGCTCCCACAAAAGCCGTGTCATGTAGTGCCGAGCCATGCGCGGCTGGCGCGCCCCCGGTAAAGCCTCAGCCGAGTAGGGCTCGGCTCTACAGTGGCATTCAGGCCCAACAGCCGCTTACAGATAAATCCTGGTCGTGCCCTGCGGCGCATCATCAATGATGGCGTGCGGCAGGAAACGGGCGCTGTCGCGGGTAATGTGGCTGTTGTCTTCGCGGATGCCAACGCCGCAGGCACGGTCGCCGACGATCCAGCTACCCACCAACGGGTAGTTGCCGTCAAACACCGGCAGCGCATGGAATGCCTGACGGATGCTCGGCCCGTTGTACGGCCCTTCGCTCTCCTGCCAGCTGCCGTCGCTCATGTGCATGGCCACATTGGCGCCTTCGCGCGAATGCAGCGGCTTGCGCACCCAGCCGGCCGGCAAGGCACTGCCATCGTCGAAGTAGGACTCCAGCAGATTCGGGTGGCCTCGATGGCGCTCCCACAACAACGGCAGGATGCCCTTGTTGCTCAACACAGCCTTCCACGCCGGCTCCAGCAACTGCACGCCCGAACGCGGCAAGGCCGCGCCGAACTCTTCGCGCATCAGGTCCTCCAACGGGTACAGCTTGAACAGGCTGCCGATCACCACGTCATCCAGATCGGTGAAGCGGCCGTCAGCCGACAAGCCGATATCCTCGATGGCAATCGCCGCCGCGTGCAAGCCGGCCTGCGCCGCGCAATCGCGCAGGTAGGCCACCGTGCCCTGGTCCTCCTCGGACTCCCCCACCGCGCTGAAATACAGCGGCGGCGGCAGGCGCGAGGTCAGTTCGGCGAAGCGCTCCACCAAGGTCTCGTGGATGGAGTTGAACTGGTCGGCCTGCTGCGGCAACGCGCCACGGTTACGCTGGTCTTCCAGCCACTGCCATTGGAAGAACGATGCTTCGTACAGCGAGGTGGGCGTGTCGTAGTTCAGCTCGTACAACTTGGCTGGACCGTTGCCGTCGTAGGCGAAATCCAGACGACCGTATAGATGGGGATCACGGCGACGCCAGCTTTCGGCGATCCAATCGCGGAACGCTTCGGGGATGGCCAGCTGCGCCATCAGCGCATCGCTGCCCACAACGTCGCCCACCAGATCCATTGCCATCGCATGCAGCTCGGCGCTGGGATCTTCGATATCGTTCTCGATCTGGCGCAGGGTAAACGCGTAGTACGCGCTTTCATCCCAATACGGCGCACCGTCGATGGTGTGGAAGCGGAAGCCCGCCTCCGCAGCACGGGCCTTCCAGTTGCCGCGTTCGGCAATTGCAACGCGCTTCACTGCATCAACCGCCGACGCTGCTGCGGCCGCCGCTACGCGCACCAAAACCACCACGGCTGGCAGTTACGGCGCGGTTCGGGGTGGCGTTGACCGGCGCCAGGCCAGCCTTGCCTGCACCAATGCCGCTGCCAGTGTTCAAACCGCCACTGCCGCCCGGTGCGGGCTTGGCCCAACCATTGGCCTTGTCCTTGAACGCAGGCTGCGATGCCGGCGGTGCGGCCACGGCGCCACGGCTGCCGTTGAGCATCTGCGACATGAAGAAGCCCATCATCATCGGACCGATGAACGAGGTGCCAGCGCTGGTCTGCTGCTGCACGCACTGCTCGGCCGGGTATTCCTTGGCGCACTCTTCCTTGCTGGCGTACTTGGGCGCGGCATCGGCCGACTGCTTCTGCGCAGTGGCAAACGCCTCGCGGCAGCTGGACGGATCGCCGGTCGCTTCGCTGCAGGCTTCCACCGAGGTGTACAGCCCTTCCTGCGTCTGCACGGCCTCATCCTTCTGGCAGGCGGTCAGCAGCAGCGGCACGGCGCTCATCAGCACCAGTGCGGTGGCCTTGGATCGCTTCATGGTCGGTTCCCCGTCAATTTGATTCCCAATAATGCCCGATGAAGGCCGCAAGGCGGAAACCGGAAAACTCCTGAAACTGAATCGGATTTCAGCTGATGCTTGGAAATGCTTGGGGTGGCTGGGGTTTGGGCTTTTTTCTGCTTGCTTCGCAATTCACCGCGTGGGCGCTGGTGGTGTGTTGGAAGAGCCAAAGGCGAAGGCCCCCCCAACCCTCCCCTGCGCTACGCGCAAGGGAGGGGGCTGTTTGCTGCGATCGTTCAGGCCGCGAGCGCGCCGCCTTTACCCCCTCCCTTGCGCGTAGCGCAGGGGAGGGTTGGGGAGGGGTGCTTTTTGGCTTTGGCTTTGGCTTTCGCTTCGCCTGACCCCGCCCTTCCCACCAGCCCCACCAACCAACAATCAACCTGCCACCCAACCGCCCCACTCCACCCCACAACCACCGCAATCCGATGGTTGCAGCTGCAACCGGGAACTTGATGCAGAATCAATCGCACTGCACTTCTGCCAGCCCGTTCCAGCTCGCCCCCATGCCCGAATACCGCTCTAAAACTTCTACCGCTGGCCGCAACATGGCCGGCGCCCGCGCCCTGTGGCGTGCCACCGGCATGACTGATGGCGACTTCCACAAACCCATCGTCGCGGTGGTCAATTCCTTCACCCAGTTCGTGCCTGGCCACGTGCACCTGAAGGACCTTGGCCAGCTCGTGGCGCGCGAGATCGAAGCCGCCGGCGGCGTGGCCAAGGAGTTCAACACCATCGCCGTGGACGACGGCATCGCGATGGGCCATGACGGCATGCTGTATTCGCTGCCCAGCCGCGAGATCATCGCCGACTCGGTCGAATACATGGCCAATGCCCACTGCGCCGATGCACTGGTGTGCATCTCCAACTGCGACAAAATCACCCCCGGCATGTTGATGGCCGCACTGCGCCTGAACATTCCCGCGGTGTTTGTCTCCGGTGGCCCGATGGAGGCCGGCAAGACCAAGCTGGCCGACCATAAACTCGACCTGATCGACGCGATGGTTGCTGCTGGCGATGACAAGGTCAGCGACGAGCAGGTGGCCGCGATCGAACGTAGCGCCTGCCCAACCTGTGGTTCCTGCTCGGGCATGTTCACCGCCAATTCGATGAACTGCCTGACCGAGGCACTGGGCCTGTCCTTGCCTGGCAACGGCACCGTGGTGGCCACGCACAGCGACCGCGAGGCGCTGTTCAAGCGCGCCGGTCGCCTGATCGTCGAGCTCTGCCATCGCTGGTACGGCGGCGAGGAGGCTAACGTGCTGCCGCGCGGCATCGCAACGTTCGAAGCGTTTGAAAATGCGATGACGCTGGATATCGCCATGGGCGGTTCCACCAACACCATCCTGCACCTGCTGGCCGCCGCACAGGAGGCCGAAGTGACCTTCGACCAGCGCGATATCGATCGCCTGTCGCGGCGTGTGCCACAGCTGTGCAAAGTGGCGCCGAACACGCAGAAGTACCACATCGAAGACGTGCACCGCGCTGGTGGCATCATGGCCATCCTCGGCGAGCTGGCACGCGGTGGCCTGCTGCATACCGATGCCTCCACCGTGCATAGCCGCACGCTCGGCGATGCGATCGCGCAATGGGATGTCACCCAGACCCAGGACCAGGCCGTCCATCAGTTCTACAAGGCTGGTCCTGCAGGTATCCCTACGCAGGTGGCTTTCAGCCAATCCACGCGTTGGCCGTCGCTGGATGTGGACCGTGCCGAAGGCTGCATTCGTGACGTTGCCCATGCGTTCTCCAGCGAAGGCGGCTTGGCGGTGCTGTACGGCAATCTCGCCGCCGATGGCTGCGTGGTGAAGACCGCCGGCGTGGACGAATCCATCCATGTGTTCGAAGGCAATGCCCGCGTCTATGAAAGCCAGGACGCCGCAGTGAAAGGCATCCTCGGCAACGAAGTGCAGGCCGGCGACGTGGTGGTGATCCGCTACGAGGGACCAAAGGGTGGCCCGGGCATGCAGGAAATGCTCTACCCCACCAGTTACCTCAAGTCCAAGGGCATGGGCAAAGCCTGCGCCCTGCTCACCGATGGCCGCTTCTCCGGCGGCACCTCCGGATTGAGCATCGGCCACTGCTCACCCGAAGCCGCAGGCGGCGGTGCCATCGGCCTGGTCCGTGACGGCGACCGCATCCTGATCGACATCCCACAGCGTGGCATCAACCTGCTGGTGGATGATGCCGAACTGGCACGCCGCCGCCGCGAGCAGGATGCCATGGGCTGGAAGCCAGCCGAAGCACGCCCGCGCAAGGTCACCACAGCGTTGAAGGCATATGCCCTGCTCGCTACCAGTGCCGACAAGGGCGCCGTGCGCGACAAGGCGCTGCTGGAGGGCTGATCACTGCCTTTAAACCGGGAGTGGCGGCACTCCCGGTAGCCGGTCCAAGGGGCTAAGCAGACCGCCTGCACCACGCCCGAGAACGTGCGTGTAGATCTGGGTGGTAGTGACATCCTTGTGCCCAAGCAGTTCCTGCACAGTGCGGATGTCATGCCCGGCCTCCAATAGATGCGTCGCAAAGGAGTGCCGCAAGGAATGGCAGGTTGCGGGCTTTGTGATGCCTGCAAGGGCCCGTGCCATTTTCACCGCTTGCTGCAATGGTTCTTCGCTGACGTGATGCCGCCCGATTGTCCTGGTTCGAGGATCAGTAGACAGTCGAGTAGAGGGGAACAGGTATTGCCAACCCGGTTCTGCGTTTGCATTCGGATACTTGCGTGCCAACGCATACGGCAACTGTACCCGCCCCTTTCCTTCATCGAGATCCTTGCGGTGTATCCGCAGCGCCCGCTCGCGTTGCCGTAGCAGGCGCTCACAGAGCGAGATGGGCAGCGGCACGCGTCGGCCCTTGTTGCCCTTGCCACTACGTACACATATCTCGTTGCGTGCGAAATCCACGTCTTTGATGCGAAGCCGAACGCACTCCATCAAGCGCATGCCGGTGCCGTACAGCAGTTGCGCCATCATCCCCGTTTGCCCCTCAGGAATGGCTTGCAGCAGACGCGCAACCTCGTCCGGTGACAGAACAACCGGAAGACGACGCGGTTGCTTGGCGCGCACCACCTGATCCAAGCGCGGCAGCTCCATGTCCAGCACCTCGCGATAGAGAAACAACAATGCCGACAACGCTTGGTTCTGGGTAGAAGCCGACACGTGCCTCACCGTCGCCAGCCGGGTCAGAAAGTCCCCTACTTCAAACACACCAAGCTCCTGCGGATGGCGTTTGCCATTGGCAAGGATGAAGCGCCGTATCCAGCCAACGTAAGCCTGCTCGGTACGCAAGCTGTAATGCCGGACCCGGATATGCTCCCTGACCCGATCCAGCAGTCGTTGGGGTTTAGCCGCTTTTACGCCTGCTGAGACAGGGGTGTATTCCATATGACGGCTTCCGGGCGGCAATAAAGTTGGAGCTTGATATGGCGATGCGGGCTGGAGAATCTCGTAATTCGTTGTTTCTTTGTGAGAATTTTCCGGTTCAAAACCGAAGCGGAAGTGGGCATACTCGGTTTTACACCGCTTTTAGGCGGTCTACTAAGAGTTAGGCCTCTAGATGAGCGACGACACAAGCAAATACCTAGCTGGTCTCGATCTGTCTCGACTTCCGGACCATGCAGGCCCGGTACTAATCGCGCTTGGTCAGTTCAATAGCGGCGAGTCAGTTACCTCCAGCTGTCCCAGATGTGGCGCGCCAATTTCAGTAGAGGCCCGAGGCAATCCCCCCTGTGCGTGGGTACACTCCTGTCCTTGCGGCACATGCAGTGGATCATTTCGTGGGCTCTAGCATTGCCAAAGGCCTGCAGCCACGCTGTTCTGCTGCGAGGCCTAACGGTTCATTCAAGCCGAACTCGCTTCGCGAGTCGGCTTAATTCCAGAGTTAGGCGCCATGGATCGAAGTTCGCCAATGTCAGAAGGAAGAGCATGAACTTCGCGGTCTTCCTGATGGGAGAGAATTTCCTGATTAACGGGCAGCCAGCCTTGCAGGGCTTCTTTATCACCAAAGGTATCGAGGCGATAAACGAGGAGGCGGCTGCGGCGCAAGCAGTTGACGCTGTAAGAGCGGATCCTCTTTTTTTTGGCACAGCCTCTAGTATCGTCGCGGCGCCATCAACCATCACCGTCAAAGTCGTCCACCAGCTCCCGCATCTCATGTCAGACACTGACTATCTGTTCTTCCCAATGGAAGAGCCATGAGCTTTCGTACTTCAGCCGGCTTGGCGCCTAACAGTTCATTCAAGCCGAACCCGCTTCGCGGGTCGGCTTAATTCCAGAGTTAGGCCGCATGAAAAAGCTCCTCGCAAACTTGGCCATAGTCTTAGGCACAGTTGTCGCGGGCTTTGCTCTCATTGCCATTCTTGGGTTACTTCCGGTAGACCTCATGCTACTCGCTGACACCCATACCAACTCCAACTACTGGTGCGCTACCCCGACTGCATCGCAGAATTTCGCCTATCTACAATATGCTCTACTGCTCGGCGGCTTCATGCTATTCATTACAGGTGTAGTTCTTCGTCAAAGGCCACCCGGCAATGCGGCCTAACAGTTCATTCAAGCCGAACCCGCTGCGCGGGTCGGCTTAATTCCGGAGTTAGGCGTCATGGAAAATTCCAAGATTCACAAAATCTGGGCCGATCTCGTATGCGGAGATCATCACTGCTGCTTTTGTGGAACATGGATAGAGCAGGACCTGCAACCAATCGTGTTGCCGCTCGCTGGAGACGCGACTCAAGCCCTCAGCGCTCACGGCTCTTGCTTAAAGCAGCGCCTTGATAAAGCTGTTCCGTATCTTTCTCCCAGCGAGGCGTGCGAGTGATGACGCCTAACAGTTCATTCAAGCCGAACTCGCTTCGCGAGTCGGCTTAATTCCGGAGTTAGGCGGCGGTGCGCTGGGTTGGCTGGCCCTTCTTCTTTCGGCAGCAGTATCAGCAATTCACCGGTCGGCTCCGGGTAACAGTTCCAACGGTTCCTGGCAGCGGCAAGCCTGCCACTTCGCCTTACGCCTCATTACTCTGCCGCAATCATTTCATCGCACTCCGGCGGCAGCGCTCGGCAAGGCTTCCCGGGCAAGCTCCATCCCACGAGCTGTGGCATGATCGGTTTGCGTTGGGTGGCACAAGCAAGGCAGCATTGGCCCGGGGAGCGGCAAGGGCCACAGCCGCCTAACAGTTCATTCAAGCCGACGCCGCTTCGCAGCGCGGCTTAATTTCAGAGTTAGGCGGCGGTGTTTTGGTTGGCTGGCCCTTCTTCTTTCGGCGGCAACATCGGCAAGTCACCGGTCGACTCCGGGCAGCAGCGCCAACTGCTCCTGGCATCGGCAAGCTCGCCACTTCGACTTACGCTTCACTGCCCCAGCGCAATCATTTCTTCAAACTTCGGCGGCAACGCGCGGCAAGGTTTCCCGGGCAAGCTCCATCCCGCAGGCTGTGGCATGATCGGCTCACGTTTGGTTGTATAAGCAGGGCAGCGTTGGCCATGGGTTATGCAATTGGCTGCGGCCGCCTAACGGTTCATTCAAGCCGAACCCGCTTCGCGGGTCGGCTTAATTCCAGAGTTAGGCCCCTAGAAAATGCTCATGACAGGTCAAGTCCAGCAACTACGCGAACTGATCGAGCACCGCCTTGTAGAGGCATCAAGTGTGTCCCTAGTGGATGTCCTTGCGGCTTTCGATCACCAGAACCATTGCTTGCCCACCACGTGGCGCTGGAATCAAGCAATCGCAGAGGTAACAGAGCCTTTGGTCTTGTCCGCTGACGGGACCCATGTAGAGCTCTCTACCGGGCCCAAGCTTGCCAAGCTATCGGACTCAGACGTTTCCCGTGTTGTTGCGCTGTACCTGAGGGCTATTCAGCCTAAACAGCCGGGGTACGGGGCCTAACAGTTCATTCAAGCCGAACCCGCTTCGCGGGTCGGCTTAATTCCAGAGTTAGGCCTGCCCTATGTATATCGAGCGCGTCCGTCAAGTCGATTCAAGCGAATCCAACGAGTCCGGCCTGTACGACTACTACTACGAGTACGACACCTACCGATTCACCGAGGGTACGGTTTGTTTCGTCGTCCGCAGCTACACCGATGAACCAGATGAGGCACACTTCCTTAGAGTCGAGGAAAGCGGAAACCGGCGCGCCTTAACCAGTGGCGATCTTTCACACCCTCTTTTCCACATGGCGCATGATCACCTACGCGGTGAGGGCAAGGTGCGTATCCGGTGGCTGAGTGGCAAAGGAAACGGATATGAATCGCTGTAAGCAGGCTAGCAACACGAGGCCTAACAGTTCATTCAAGCCGAACTCGCTTCGCGAGTCGGCTTAATTCCAGGGTTAGGCGGCGGTGGGCTCGGTTGGCTGGCCTTTCTTCTTTCGGCAGCAACATCAGCAATTCACCGGTCGGCTCCGGGTAGCAGTTCCAACTGTTCCTGGCATCGGCAAGTTCGCCACTTCGTCTTACACTTCACCGCCCTGCCGCAATCATTTCATCGCACTTCGGCCACAACGCTCGGCAAGGCTCCCGGGCAGGCTCCGTCCCGCTGGCTGTGGCATGATCGGCTCGCGTTGGGTTGTACAAGCAGGGCAGCGTTGGCCATGGGTTATGCAATTGGCTGCAGCCGCCTAACGGTTCATTCAAGCCGAACTCGCTGCGCGAGTCGGCTTAATTCCAGAGTTAGGCCTCATGTCAGATGACCAGCAAATCGATCTAGAGAAGCGCCTTCTAGCTGCTGCCTTGTTCAACCTGCGGGTTCTTCTTGCAAGTCACATCGACCCCGAGGAGCAAAGCCCAGCGAGTGATGCCGCATGGCTTGCTTACTCTCTTCACAATCAAGCGCTCTCGGTGCTTGATGGGCAAGCATTCGATGTAACGCAGGCACTACAAGCAGTAGAGCGACTCGAACCAAGGCTTGGGACCGCCTATGTGCAGCAATTTCGGCAAGCCGTTCTCAATGAGGCCTAACAGTTCATTCAAGCCGAACTCGCTTCGCGAGTCGGCTTAATTCCAGAGTTAGGCGGCTAGGGGAGTTTCATGAGGATCACAATCCTGTGTATCGGGATCGTCCAATTGGCCGCAGGCATACTGCAGCTATGGTTCGTCCTGTGGGCCGGAGAGGCCTCACTTCATCTCGGATCACCCATCCGTAACCGCGGCGACATCTCTCTTTGGATTGCCGATCAATCGCAACAATCCGCAGCATCCTATCTACATGAGGCGACGCTTCAAGTTATCGACACATTGCGATTGAGCCTCGACGTTCATTTGCTTTTCGGCGCACTTCTCCTTGCGCTCGGCTGTGCAACGCTCTGCATCTACTTTCTTAGCGCTCAGCGCCTGCGTCCCGGGGCGCCGCCTAACAATTCATTCAAGCCGAACCCGCTTCGCGGGTCGGCTTAATTCCAGAGTTAGGGCCTACGTCATGCAATTCGTGAAGCTTGGTGAATTCCTCGCAGCAACTCATATATCAGGAATCACCCACAACCTCCTTAAGATTCGTCTGACCGATTCCGACCAAGAGGCTATGGTCAGCTGCGAGCGCCTGCCCGCAACAGGCGGATGCCGGCACAGACCCATTGATGAGCAGGCTCTAATCGAGTTCGTCCTGAGCGGCGTTAAACAAGCCAACGAAAAGCTTGGCACGTCCTATAGAGTGACCCATATTCAATACGTTGAGAATGACACTCCGCCAGAATCAAAGTACGGTTACCTAGCTGCCAGAATCGTGGAACACCTCCATGCAGGTGAAGCATGGGCTATCGGCAGACCCTAACAGTTCATTCAAGCCGACGCCACTGCGCGGCGCGGCTTAATTCCAGAGTTAGCAGTCATGATAGATCGAAGTTGGCCTAGCCAAGTGCGGGAAGCGCTAGGCCATGATGTCAAGTTGTTCCCCGACCTCTACATCGACATATATGCTTCGACCTGGCTTGCCAGCCACGTGCGCCTGGTGGAGTTGGCACTCTCTCAGCCAACAACAGATTTGGCCTTGCTGTTTTTTGTTGCGTCGCGAAGAATCGGAAGCTGTAAGACATGGCAGGAGTGGATTGCGGCGACTGCTTCTAGTCCCATGAATCGTATTGAGCTTCAAGCACTTGTTGATCATGCGATCTCTGACATTGCAGTGGAGTTCCCAGGATTTCCTAGACAGAGCTAGCCTCTGTTGGGGGTAGCATTGGGAGACAGTCATGTCTGCAGGCAAGATCACCAGCAAGACCCGGCAAGCCTACAAAT
>NZ_JBRRDW010000006.1:0-130618 GCF_056759895.1 Stenotrophomonas sp. STEN038 | reverse complement strand
GCCATGCTCGGCAGGGGCTTTACCGGTAAAGCCTCTGCCGAGCATGGCTCGGCACTACCAGCATTGTCGGTAAAGCCTCTGCCGAGCATGGCTCGGCACTACATGGGACCAGCCCCACAACGTGGAACGGCCCGCTTTCGCGGGCCGTTCCGATGCTGCATTGGCCTTGCGGCAAATGCTTAGTGCTGGTGACCGCCGTCGCCGTGCACGTGGCCGTGCTGCACTTCTTCTTCGCTGGCTTCACGCACTTCGATGATTTCCACGTCGAAATGCAGGTCCTTGCCAGCCATCGGGTGGTTCAGGTCGACGTCGACCACGGTCATACCGACCTTCTCGACGGTGACCGCACGCGGGCCGAAATTGGTCTGCAGGATCACCTGGGTGCCCGGGATCAGCGGGGTCTTGCCGAAGTGCTTCTTCGGCACGCGCTGGGTCATGCCCTCGCGACGCTCGCCGTAAGCATCGGCCGACGTCACGTCGACGCCGAAGCTTTCGCCGGCTTCCTTGTCCATCATCGCCGTTTCCAGGCCCGGGATGATGTTGCCGTGGCCGATCAGGATGGCCAACGGATCACGGTCCTTGGAGCTCTCGATCGGCTCCTGGCCGACTTCGGAGACGGTGTAGTGGAAACGGACGACGCGGTCTTTTTCGATCTTCATGCGCAACTCTGATAAATGGCTGCCCGCTGGCAGACGTTGGGACGGCTTGTCGGCCGTCGGGGACGCCGCCATGATGACGGCCTTCTAAGGTGGCGCATTATCCGGGCTCCATGCACATCACGCCAGTTCCCCGCTTCCGCTCGTGGCGCCTGCCTGCCACGCTCCTGACCGCCGCGCTGTTGACCGCCTGCGGGCACAGCCCACCGAAACGGGCATCGGCCCCCAATCCGGCCCGCAATTATTCGCCGGTCGCCCCAGCTGACCCTGCAGCAGCGGCTTCGGTGCTGATGCGCGCCTTGGGGCTGGTTGGCACCCCGTACCGCTACGGCGGCAACACCCCCGAGTCCGGCTTCGACTGCAGCGGCCTGGTCACCTATGTCTACCGGGACATGCTGGCGCTGAGCCTGCCGCGCACCTCGCGCGAACTGGCCGCCATCCAGGGCCCGAGGATCGCGCCTGACCGACTGACCGCCGGCGATCTGGTCTTTTTCGGCAACAAGGGCAACGTCTTCCACGTCGGCATTTATGTAGGTGAAGGCCGCTTTGTGCACGCTCCCAGCACCGGCGGAACCGTGCGCCTCGACCACCTCGATGGGGCCTACTGGCGCGATCATTACACCGGCGCGAAGCGGGTATTACGGTAAAACGAGACATTACTCGTGAAAAATAACGATTATTTAACGAAATTTGTACCTATCCACACGTTTCACAGGGCATGATCGCCCATCGACTTTTTCAAGTGACTGCCGCGTGACGACTGACAACACGTCCCATCCGAGCCAGCCAAAGATTTCATCGCTCAACTTCCGCCGCCTGATCTGCGCCGCGGCACTGGCTCTGGCCAGCCTGCCGGCCCTCGCTCAGAACGCTGATACCGCCCCGGCAGCCAAGCCGGCTGCGGCCAAGACCGAAGCACCGCGCAGCAAGGCTGACAGCGCTGCCACCGCCACACTCGCCGCGCTGCTGCCGCATCTGGCCGCCAGCGACACCATTCCGCTGATGGACCGCTCGGCGATGTTTGCCGGCGATCTCAGCCGCCTTATCTCTGCCTACGACGCCTCCAAGGGTGTCTCCGCTGCCACCGAGGCAGCGCTGGCCAACGATTCCGACGGCAAGGTGCAGTCCATCCTGCGCCGCGCCATGACCTTGCTGGGCACCCCGTATCGCTGGGGCGGCACCTCGCCGGATGCCGGCTTTGATTGCAGCGGCTTGGTCGGTTACGTGTTCCGTACGGCGCTGGGTGTCGAACTGCCGCGCGTGTCGCGCGAGATGGCCAGCCAGGCCAATGCCGAACTGATCAATGACCGCGCGGCGCTGGCCGCTGGCGATCTGGTGTTCTTCGGCCGCAAGGGCCGCGTTGACCACGTCGGCATCTATGTCGGCGAAGGCCGCTTCCTGCATGCCCCGAGCACCGGCAAGGACGTCCGTACCGACACCCTGCTCACCGGCTACTGGGGTGACAAGTTCATGCAGGCGCGTCGCATGGCGCTATAAGCGCCTCGCTGGCAACTACCTGCCAAGCCGCAATCTTCGGGTTGCGGCTTTTTTATTGCCTGTCCTTCCGGCATCACTTGTTCTGCACAAAAATTAATACGAACAACGCTGCTACCGCCTGCAACGATGTGCCAAATACGATTGCGCATGCGTGAATCACAGGTATATGGTGACGCCGAATGGAGGAGTGACCAGGCATGGCCGCGACATCTGTGTCAAGTACACGTTGTGTGATCTGGTTCGGAAATCCGGGGGCAAGAGAGAAAGTAATGCTGGCTGCGGATGGCTGGCAGGTGCGAACGGTACTTCCCCAACAGCCCGCAGATATCGGCATGCGCGGCGGCGACACGGTGGTTGGCCTGATCGATTTCCGTACCAGCTCAGAAAGCGAGCTGGAGCGCATCGGCAAGCTGACCGCCGAGCATCACCATATGCCGTTGTTTGCCATCACCCCGGCCACCGATGGCATCGGGCAATTGCCTCTGCATCCCTTGCTTGCCGCCTGCCGCCAACAGTTCCCCCATCCACCGGATCTGAAAGAACTGCTACGTGGGCTGCAGGGCCTGAGCAGTGAAGTGCCACGCGCGGCCAGTGAAGACGTGCTGGATACCCTGCTCGGCGAGAGCGAGGTGATGCTGGTCATGCGCGCCACCCTGCGCAAGTACGCGCCGGTGGATCTGCCGGTCCTGATCACCGGAGAAACCGGCACCGGCAAGGAAGTCGCCGCACATGCGCTGCATCGCCTGTCGGCGCGTAACGGCAAGCCCTTCCAAGCCATCAACTGCGGCGCCATTCCTTCCACCTTGGTCCAGTCGGAACTGTTCGGTCATGAGCGTGGAGCCTTCACCGGCGCCACCGGCCGTCGCCAAGGCCTGTTTGAAACCGCACACACCGGCAGCGTATTCCTGGACGAAGTGGGCGACCTGCCACTGGATGCGCAGACCAGTCTGCTGCGGGTACTGCAGGAAGGCACCATCGAACGGGTCGGCAGCAATCAGCCCATCCCGGTGGATGTGCGCATCCTCGCCGCTACCCACGTGGATCTGGAACGTGCGGTGGAAGAAGGCCGCTTCCGTCGCGATCTTTATTACCGTCTGAACGTGCTGCGCCTGGCGATGCCGCCACTGCGCAAACGTGATGGCGACATTGAACTGCTATCCCGCCAGTTCCTGCGCAACTTCCGCACCCGCCACCCCACCCGCGCCCGCGGCTATACCACTGAAGCACGCCAGGCAATGGACCGCTTTACGTGGCCCGGCAATGTCCGCGAACTGCTCAACCGGGTACAACGTGCGGCCATCACCGCCGAAGGTGAGTTGATCAGCTGCGCGGATCTGGAGCTCAACCAGACCACCAACGACGCCCAGCTCAGCCAGGCACGGAGTCAGGCCGAACGCCAAACCCTGCTGTCCTGCCTGCAGCAAAGCCAGTACAACATCAGCGCCTGCGCGCGCCTGATGAAGGTCTCACGGGTCACCATCTACCGCATGTGCCGCAAGCACCACCTGGAGCTGGAAGCGCTGCGTTGATCGACCACACACAGCGCCCACCTTCACCAGAGCTCATCCCGCAACCCTTCTCACAGCATGTAAGGCACCTTGAATGCCAAGGTGAAATCAGGTGCATCCGGGGTCAAGCCGATTCCCAGCATGCTGACAAAGGTCGCCTTGGATGTCAGTGCGTAGGTCACGCCCAGATTGAGCGTACCCGCGTTGCCATCACTACCAATCACCTTCATCCACTTGCCATTCTTGTAACGCGTGCTGGCACGTGCGCTCATGCGGTCGCTGAAGGAAATGCTCAAGCTGGTGCGCTCGTTGAATGCAAACGCCACGCCGGCACCGAAATAGTACGAATCACCCAGCGTCACCTCACCCGGATTGACCGTATCCGGATTGGCATCGATGTCGTCGAAGCTGCGCTTGAACGAGCGCACATAACCGATGTTGCCGAACAGGATCGCCGGGTCCGCACTCTTCACTGCCGACAGGCCGATGTTCGCCTGCCATAGACCATTGCCGGTCGGCTGCTTGGACGGCACCGCGAAACGAATGAAATCATCGTCATCGCGTTCGATCACCTTCCAATCCAGGCCATAGGGCTCACGCCCCGTCGGCGCGGTGATACCGCCCGTCAAAACGGTCTCCGGGCGCCAACCGCGCTCACCAAACAGCTTGTAATTGGCACTTACTGTGACATCACCAATGCCGGTGCCATGGGTTTCCTCCTGCGCGATGGCAGCCGCCGAACCACCTGCACCGCCCTTCTGGTAGATCGTCTTGCGGGCGATGTAGGGCACATCCAGATTCAAGGTCAGCCGAGGATTGAGACCCCAGCGCGCTGCAAAGTTGTAGGTGAGTGAATCGGACTCGACGTTCTCGATGGCGATGTTGCCAAGAAAGATCGCGTCCAACGCCAGGAAGCCGTTGAGGGTCAGTTGTTTGCGGTCGTAACGTGCATAGGTGATGCTGTTCTCCAGCGTCAGCTTTTGATTGAACAGCGCCGACTGCTGTTGCTTCACATCATCAACACTGCGCCGCGCCGCTTCCTTGGCCTGCTGCGCTTCCGCCGCACTGCTGGCATAGCCCTCGCCGGCCGGCGCTGCCGCTGCGGGCGGGGTCGCCGCAACCGGCGCCGCCGCAGTCTCTCCCGCAGGCAGCTGTGGGGTCGGCAATACCTGCGCGGTCTTGCCACTGACCCGGGCCTGGATTGCCTGCACCTGCATGTCCAACTCGCGCAGACGCCGCACTTCCTGGGCGTAGCTGGCTTTGAGTGCCTCCAGCTGCGCCACCAGCGCCCTTACGTCCTCCGCATCCTTGTTGCCGGTTGTCGCCTCCTGCGCCATCACCTGTGGTGAAGCAACAGTCAGACTCACCAGCGCCGCCATCGCCAGTCGTTTCATTGTGTCGTTCCTCTACGTTGAGCCAACCAATGCACGCGCCGGGCACGTGCTCACTGCCCGCCTATCCCGCCAATCCCCCGATTGAGCGTGATGGCCTGTGCCACGTTCTGGGCCAACGGCAGGTTTCCCGCCATCGACTCCCTTACCAGATCAATCTGCAGCCGGTTACTGACCAACTGGCCATCGCTGGTCAACTGGACGCTCTGGCCAACACTACCGCTGCGCAGCCACTGCTGCACCGCGCCCTGCCCCTGGATGGTCAACTGCAGGCGTGCCGCATTGCCGTCAAAGCTGGCCACCGCGCTTGCGTCACCCGACTGTGCCGTTGCATTGCCCGCTATCGATCCGCCGACGCCCGGCACGACGCCATCATTGCGTACATTCAGATGCATGACATTGCTGGCGCGGTTGCCGTCGCCGGCAATCTGCACGCTCTGGCTCACGCCAGCCACATTGTTCAAACCGCTGCCATCGATGCTGCGTCCGCTGGAATCAGGCAACGGCGCATTGGCATCGGTGATGCTGACGATCGGCGTGAACGTCACCTTCGGCACGTTGCCACCTTTGCTGAAGTCCATGCCCAGCGTCATCGCGCCCTGCAGGCTCTGGCCCGTCGTGGTTTGCCAGGTAGAGACCATGGTCACCCCGAACCATGCCACCGCATTGCCACCCACGGTATAGCGGCCACGCATCAGATTGAGTTCCGGGTCGGGAATCTCATGCAGGCCCTTGCCTGGCTTTTGTGGTGCTTCCGCGCCAACTGCAGGCAGCGCGAGCATCAGCGCCAAAGCCAGCAGGGCGAACTTGGTTGCGTTCATCACAACACTCCTTCAGAACAGGTCGGCATGGCTGAAGCCAAAGTCGACCAGCTCCGCATCGGTAATGGGGCTGGCCCCCTGGCGCGCATACAGCGCGCGTGCACTGGGCCTCTCACTGGGTTGCAGCAGCACCGTATTGCGATCGAAGTCGCTGCCTATGACCACGAATACCGCGCGCGAAGGCCAGGCTTCGAGAAACTCCGGCAACGGCACCACGCGGTTGCCAAGGATCGGGTCAGCGACCTCGGCCATGCCATCACGTATCTGCTTGAGCACGACGAAGTGGCGGAAGCCACGTACATCCATCAGCACCAGGCTGGGGACACGCAGGTTCATCAGCCGCTCCTCGTCAATCCGGTAGCCGCGGCCACGCATACCCAGGGATTCCACGTAACGTTTGATGTCCAGCAACGAGAACCCGCGTTGCTTCACCAGCTCCGGGTCCGCCACACCCATCATGCCCTCGATCACCGTCGCCTCATCGGTATTGAGGTGGTAGGCATGCTTGAGAATCGTCGCCAACGCCGCGGCACCGCAGCTGTAATCGGTCTGCTGCCGCACCAGGTTACGAAAGCGCCGTTCCTTCATGCTCTCGATCTTGCCGCTGTACAAGGCACCATTGGGCAGCACACTGCTGAATGCCACCTCGCCCGCATGCAGCAAGCTGGGGGACATACTCAAAGCACAAGCCACCAGCAGCGTGCGACAGAACATGAGCGTGCTACCTCCAAAGCGCCGGAAGGTGGGAGCCCCCCTCCCGGGGGAGTGGAATGGGGGCTCCCGGAACCCGGCCATTGGCGGATGGCCGGGCTTGTTACGCTGAGCCAGTGCGTCATCCATGGGGATGACGCATCCGGTTACGGCTCGTTACCGGTACCACCACCGCCACCGGTGGACGGCTGTGCCACCGCCAGCGCGAGGCTGTTGGCCTGCAGGTTGCCGGTGCCCGAGGACACGTTCACACCGATGTTGCCCGACGCGTTGGAGAACGCAGAGCCCGACAGACTGGCGGTATTGGTCGCATTGACCGCCACCCAGTCAACGGTGGTTACCTGACCACTGAGGCTGGCCGTCAGGTCAGCAGTTCCCATCTCGCTGAACTTGAGGTTGCCCTTCTCATCGGTATCCCATGCCATGCCGCCGACGCCCGGACGATTCGGGTTGTCGACATGACCTTGGGTCTGGTTGTCCCAATCCGAGTGACCAGTCTGGCCGCCAGCCGGGTGCGAGTCACCATTCCAGTTGTCCGGATAGAAGTTGGTCTTCTGGTAGGAGTTGCCGGTGCCGGCGTACTCACCGGTGCCGGTGCCCTTGGTGGTACCGGTGACCTTGCCACTCAGGCTTACATTGACGGTACTGACCATGCGGTCGTAGTAGCCGTTGTTCTCGACGCGGTTGCCACTCGAACTCTGGTTCGAGCTGATGGTCGAGGTGGCATAGGCGCTGGTGGCGACCGAGGCAGCCAGAGCGTTCTTCTGCTCATTGTTGTTGCCCGAGGTCACGTTGACGCCGATGTTGCCAGATGCGCCGGAGAAGGCGTTGCCGCCGATGCTTGCATCGTTGGTCACACCATGGTTCCAGGTCGAATTGTTCATGCCGGCCTGGTTCACGAACACTTCGGCATCGGCCATGCCAAAACTGAACGACGCATCGGCAGCGGACAGCGCGGCAGCATTATCCTGGGTGTTGTTGTCGCCGGCAGCCACGTTGAAGCCGAGGTTGCCCGACGCTTCAGAACCCACGTCGTCGGCGATCGATGCGGTGTTGTCCAGCAAGCCATTACGGGCATGGTTGTTGGAGACCGACTGACGGTTGTCGATGAGGGCAATCGCTGCCGAATCCAGATCGATGTTGCCAGTAATGGTCGGGTCGCCAGAGAAATTCACATCCGAGCTCAGACGGATGTCCTTCTCAAGGTTCACATCCACGCCGTGGTTGTTCTTTTCCTTGCGCTCGTCGGCCGAGATGTTCGAGGTCTTCTGCACGTTCTCGGTTACATCACTGGACCAGGTACTGGTGGTTTCTGTGTTGGTCCGCGTATCGGTGTTGTTGCGCGTGTCGTTGTAGCGCAGACGAGCTGCAGCATCCAACTTCAGATCGATGTCGGTATCAACATTGGTGTTGATGTTGGTGTTCGTGTTGGTATTCGTCCGCGTCTCAGTCACAGCGTGCTGGTGATTGATGTTCGCGGTCGCGTTCTGATCATCCGCCGCATTGGCTGCCGCGCTGAGGGTCAGCGCGGAAACCGCCATGGCGAGTACATTCCATTTGATCGCTTTCATGGTGCCCTCTTCAGATTTTCTGATGCATCGGGTGGATGGAACTGTGCTCACGGGGTGCCCTGCACGGAGATGCTGAATCTGTTCTCCGTTGCATTGCCTGATCCCGCGATCTGATTGAGTTGCAGTACGCCGTCAAATCCGCGCAACGCGGATGCCTCCACGCCAACCCTTCGGGTTGCGCGAGGGTCGGTGACGGTGGACTGCCCCCCTGCCGACGCGAGCACTTCGGATGAAGTCATGGCCTCATCACTTGCCTCGCGTATGCCCTGTGCGGCCAGTGTCGCGGTGACGGAGTTCAACTCCGCATTGCCACCGCCACTGGCCTGATTGATTGATGCAATACCACCGGCACCCGCCAGCGCATTGCCGCCGATGGTGGCCGTGGCCTGCATCGGTGAATTGAATAGATTGGACTGGCGCCGCTGCAGGCTGCTGACACTGGCCGATGCCTGTTCGCCGTTGGCCATGCTGTGCAGGTTGGCCTGCAGGTTGAGGTCGCCTGCAGCCTGGTTGAGCTTGATCGAACCGTTGGCGCCGGCCAAAGCCCCGCCATCAATCCGCGTATCGGTGGAAAGATAGGACAGCATGCCGCTGTAGCTGTCAGTGCCCGATTGCGCGTGCGCACTACCCACGAGGGCAAGCGCCACCACAAGCACGACCGCAGGGACGGGGGCGATGGGGGCGTTCACTTGCCACCCGGCCCGGCCGGCTGGCCCAGCGGGAACTGTGCCAATGCACCACGCACCTGGTCGCCAATCCCGCGCGTTGCTCCACCCACAGCGCCCATCGGGCCACCGATGGCACGTGACAACTGGCCTCCGGACAACATGCCGTCATCGCCGACAACGCGCCCCAAGGTACCGCCCACCATGCCGGTGGTTACCCGCTCGACCGTGGTCTGCCCATGCCCGGCCAGCTGACTGCCAGCTGTGCCCGACCCCATTGCCGCATAGTCATCATCGCTGAGCTCGCTCATGCCACCCGCCCCCAGCGCGGAGCCCAGCTCCTTGCGTGGAGAGGGATCGGCAATCAATGCCATGCCTGGCGGTGCCATGCGGTAGGCCGGCCGCGTCGATACATCGCGCAGCAACACAATCTCGCCCGGCTGTGCCTTTACGCCCTGACGTGCCCCCGAAGCCATTGCGGCTTCACTGGCGACAGTGCCGATCAGCAACAGTCCGATCAGGGCGGCATAACGATGTAGGGTCCAGCTGTCCATTGCGTCGTCCACTCGTACCAACGCGAGTGATAGAGCAGCATCCGTGCCAAGTAACTATTTCACGTAAAAACAATCAGTTACCAATAGAAGCAAACACCTGCGGGTGTATCCATGTCACAGCCATGCAGATGTAAGAACCGGCGCATGGAAGGCCCGATGGAAACGCGAAAGGCAGGCCTGGCCTGGCTTTCACGCCGCTGTATCAGTGTTGTTACAGACAGTTGTTACACCTGCTACAAGCCTCGATCGTTGAACAAAAAGAAAGGCCGGCAAAGCCGGCCTTCTCCATGGCGCATCAACGGCGGATGGCTAGTCCAGGTGGCGACCGTTCGCACCAGCCCCCATCGCAGGTGTCCCGGCAGCGTCATAGACCTGCTGGTCGAGCAGCCCGGTTTCCTTGGCCACGATCACCGGCACCACCATCTGCCCGGTGACGTTGGTCATGGTGCGCATCATGTCGAGGATGCGGTCGATCGCGTACAGGTAGCCAATCGCCTCCAGCGGCAGGTTGGCCGCACTCAGCACCACCGTGGCCATCACCACCGCCGTGCCCGGCACGCCGGCCGTACCGAAGCTACCCAGCACCGATGCGATCAGCACGATCACGTATTGCTCCGGGGTCAGTGGCACACCTGTGTATTGGGCAATGAACACCGCACACAGCGCCGGGTAGATCGCCCCGCAGCCATCCATCTTGATGCTCGCGCCCAGCGGCACCGCAAACGACGCGTAATCCTTGTTGACGCCAAGGTTGTCGCTGATCGAGCGCATCGCAACCGGCATCGCCGCGAAACTCGAAGACGCCACGAACGCCACCTGCATGCCTGGCGCCGCACCACGGAAGAACTTCCACGGATTCAAGCCATGCGCAAGCAACAAGCCGCTATAGACGATGACGATGTGCAGCGCGCAGGCCACATACAGCGCCAGCACGAAGTTGCCCAACGGCAACAGCTTCTCGAAGCCATAGCTGCCGACCAGGCCGGCGATCAGGCCGAAGGTACCCAGCGGCGTCATCTCCAGCACGAAGCGGGTCACCTGGATCATGATCTCGCTCATCTGCCCAACCAGCTTGCGCGCTTCGTTGACCTTCTCGCCCAACTTGACCATTGCGAAGCCGAGCAAACCGGCGAAGAAGATCACCGGCAGGATCGAGCCGCGCCCCGCCGCCAGCACCTGTTCGCCAGCCGCATTGGCCTTGGTGCCGATACCGGCCAGCGCATAGAACACATTGGACGGCACCACATCCATCAGCACCTTGGCGATCGAGGGCACGTCACGCGGAGTGTAGGTCGAGTCCACCGCCAGCTTCAGGCCACCGGTACCGGGCTGCATCACCGTACCCACCAGCAGACCGATGCCCACCGCAAACGCGGCAGTGATGACAAACCACAGGAAGGTGCGGCCACTGAGTGCTGCCACCGACTTCTGCCCATGCAGCGAGCCGATGGCGTTGATCACGGCAAAGAACACCAGCGGCACCGCGATCATCTTGATCAAGGTGACGTAGAGTTCGCCCAGCGGGCCGAAGAAGGTCTCAGCCGCCGGTCCCAGTGCCCAGCCGGCCAGCGCGCCGAGCACGAAGCCGCCAACCACCCGCTGCCAGAAGGGGATCCGCAGCCAGGCAGAAACCACATTCATATCGTCAATCCGGAGAACAAATCGAAGGTTCCCACGATAGCGCAAGGCCTCAGCCAGCACGATGCCCACACAGAAAAGCTGCGTGTCATATGCATGCCTTCCACGCTTGACCATAATGACGGTCTGTATTCATCCAGCGGTAACACCCCCGATGCGCAAAGCCAGTTTCCTGTCCGCCGCCCTGTCCACCCTGCTGCTTGGCGCCTGCGCCAGCACCGGCCCGCAGTCCGGCCCGGCCAACGCGGTCAGCGTTGACGTCCCCCAGATCACCCGTCCGGACGGGGAAACACCGCAATGGTGGTACCGCGACGGTGCCGCCCGCGCCGCCGGCAATGGCGCCATGGCCGGCAAGGCCAAGAACGTCATCCTGTTCCTGGGCGATGGCATGAGCCTGACCACGGTGGCCGCCGCGCGCATCCTCGAAGGCCAGCGCCGGGGTCAGCCGGGTGAAGAGAACCTGCTGTCCTGGGAACGCTTCCCGGGCACCGCGTTCAGCAAGACCTACAACACCGACTCGCAGACCCCCGATTCGGCCGGCACCATGACCGCGATCACCACCGGCGTGAAAAGCCACATGGGTGCCATCGGCGTCAGCGCCGGCAGTCGCAACAACTGCGCCGACAGCCTGCCCAAGGGCCTGCTGACCTGGCTGCAGCTGGCCGACAGCGCCGGCATGGCCACCGGCATCGTCTCCACCGCGCGCCTGACCCACGCCACCCCGGCGGCAACCTACGCGCACTCGCCCGAGCGCAACTGGGAGAACGATACCGACCTGCCGGAAGCGGCCAAGGCCGCCGGCTGCGTGGACATCGCCCAGCAGCTGATCTCCACCTCGCGTTACGGCCAGGGCCCGCTGGTTGCACTGGGCGGCGGTCGTGGCCAGTTCACCACCATCAACGAGCAGGACCCGGAATACGCCGACAAGGTCGGCCTGCGCCTGGACGGCCGCAACCTGGTCGCCGAATGGCAGGCCAAGCACCCGCAGGGCGCCTATGTGTGGAACGCCGACCAGCTCAAGGCTGCCGCCAACGCGCCGGCCCTGCTCGGCCTGTTCGAGCCGGACCACATGCAGTACGAGCAGGACCGCCCCAAGGACCGCGCCGGTGAACCCTCGCTGGCGGAACTGACCCGCGCCGCCATCGCCAACCTGTCCAAGCACCAGGAAGGCTTCGTGCTGATGGTCGAAGGCGCCCGCATCGACCACGCCAACCACAGCGGCAACGCGGCGCGAGCACTGGGCGACACCATCGCCATGTCCGATGCAGTCAAGGCTGCCGTTGACGCCACCTCGGCCGAAGACACCTTGATCATCGTCACCGCCGACCACTCGCATACGCTGAACTTCGTCGGTTACCCGGCACGCGGCAACGCCATCCTCGGCAAGGTCAAGGACAAGGGCGGCGAAGACGGCATGGGCGCACTGGACCTGGCCCGCGACGGCATGGGCATGCCCTACACCACCCTGAGCTATGCCAATGGCCCGGGCTACACCGGTGCCAGCAACCAGCAGCCGGCCGGCCCGAAGCGCTTCCCGCATTCGCCTAGCAGCTTCGAGACCGCCAACGGCCGCCCCGACCTGACCCACGTCGACACCGAGCACCCGGACTACATGCAGGAAGCGCTGGTGCCGTCCAAGAGCGAATCGCACGGCGGTGAGGATGTCGGCATCTGGGCACGCGGCCCGGGCAGCAAGGCAGTGCGTGGCACGATGGAACAGAACACCATCTACCACCTGATCGTGCAGTCCACCCCGCGCCTGCGTGAGCGCCTGTGCGCACTGGGCACCTGCGACGCGCAGGGCGTACCGGTCGAACTGCCGCAGCCGGTCAAGTTCGAGCGCAAGGCGCAGTGAGCCGTATCCGGCACACTGCCGGATGGCCAGTGGCAGCATTGCTGTCACTGGCCACGGTGCCAGCAATCGCACTGGCCGATGAGGCTTGCTACCGGATGGACACCGATACGTTCAAGATTCTGGACGGCTGCAAGCGGACCGGTGATGGCACGCTGATCGTCACCGAAACGGCGCTGGCGCAGCTTGACTACGATGCCGATGGGCTGACCTCGGTCATCGCCGGCAAGCAGCACTACTACCTGCGTCGCGACGGCCACCACCTGCCGGTGATCACCTACGACAACGGCCCGGATTACTTCGAGGAAGGCCTGACCCGTTCCATGGTCGATGGCCAGATCGGCTACTACGACCGCCAACTGCAACCGGCCTTTGCCGCCCGCTTCGACTGGGGCTGGCCGTTCACGGACGGCATCGCCGAGGTCTGCCAGGGCTGTGCGCCGGGCAAACCTGACCCCGGCGGCCACACCGCCATCGAAGGCGGCAAGCATTACCGCATCGATCGCCAAGGCAAGATGCTGCCCTGACCCGCGTTGTATACGGGTTTTGTACCGGTTTGTGGGAGCGGCATAAGCCGCGAAGCCGGCAACAATGAAATCACCAGCCAGCCCGCAATCTGAAGATCCATCAGCTTCGCGGCTGACGCCGCTCCCACAAGCGCTGGCAGCGGCCAACATCTGGCGGCAACAATTGCAGGCTTCGCCGCCGCCGCCGATACTCGGCGCGGCCATGAACCTGCTTCCCCCTTCCCTGCTGCAGCCCGCGAACGACATCCCGGTGATGGTCGGCTTCAGCGGTGGCCTGGATTCCACCGTACTGCTGCACCTGCTGGCCAACGCACCCGGTCGCCGGCCTGGTAGCCTGCGCGCACTGCACGTACACCACGGCCTGCAGGCAGTCGCCGATGACTGGCAGCAGCACTGCAGCAAGCTCTGCGCAACCTGGAACATCCCGCTGCAGCTGGTGCATGTCGAGGTTCCGCGCGATACCGGCCAAGGCCTGGAAGCAGCTGCCCGCGATGCCCGCCATGGTGCGTTCAAAGCCCACCTGCACGAAGGCGAATGGCTGGCTCTGGCCCATCACCAGGACGACCAGGCGGAGACCTTCCTGTTGCGGGCACTGCGCGGCGCCGGTGTCGATGGCCTGGGCGCAATGCAGGCGCTGCGCAGCTTCGGCAACGGCACTCTATGGCGGCCACTGCTGCAGGTACCGCGCTCGGCATTGGAGACCTACGCCAGCCACCACGGCTTGCACTGGATCGAAGATCCCAGCAACGACAGCGCGGATTTCGACCGCAACTTCCTGCGCCTGCAGGTGCTGCCACTGCTGCGCCAACGCTGGCCACATGCCAGCGCCGCAATGGCGCGCAGCGCCGGGCTGACTGCACAGGCGGCGGAGCTGCTGCACGAAAACGATGCAGCCCTGCTGCAGCATTGCCAGGAACCGGACGGAGCGCTGCAGCTCGCTGCATTGAACCTGCTCGCACCCGCACAGCAATCCCGCGTACTGCGCTTGTGGGTGACCCAGCGAGGGCTGCCAGCACTGCCGGGCAACGGCGTGCTGGCGATCCAGCAGCAGCTGTTGGCTGCTGGCCATGACCAACAGGCTGAATTCCGCTGGCAGCAGGCCCGCATCGTACGTTGGCGTGACCAGCTGCATGCGCTGTCTTTGCCCAAACCCTGGCCCGAAGGGTGGACGCAAGAATGGAATGGCAGCGAACCCGCCAAGCTGCCGGATGGCGGCAAACTGGTACTGCATGGCGCCAGCGCCTTCGAGCAGCCAATGCAGCTGCGCCTGCGCCAGGGCGGCGAACGCATACAGTTGCCTGGGCGCAGCCACAGCCACCAGCTCAAACACTGCCTGCAGCAGGCCAACGTGCCGCCGTGGCTACGCGCGCAGCTGCCGCTGTTATGTCAAGGCGAGACCGTGCTGGCGGCAGTTGACCGGGTCATTTCCGCGCCGCTGCAGGCGTGGTTGCAGGCGCGTGGTGCGTCACTGCAATGGCTGCCGCCAGATCCGGTGAATTGACCCTTTCCCGCTGGCCGCTCACACTTGCGCCATGGCAAAGAAGTCCCCCAATGAAACCTCACCGGTCGCCCACTTCGAGCAATCGCTCGAAGAACTGGAGCAGCTGGTAGAGAAGATGGAAGCCGGCGACCTGAGTCTGGACCAGTCGCTGACCGCATACGAACGTGGCGTAGGTCTCTACCGCCAGTGCCAACAGGCGCTGGAACAGGCCGAACTGCGCGTCCGTTTGGTTACCGACCCGGCCCAACCAGAGAAATCCGAACCCTTTGAAAACAGTGGCAATGAAGACTGACGCCCTGCTCACCCGCTGGCTGGAACGCACCGAAGAACAGCTGCAGGACGCCCTGCCCGACCCGGAGCTTGCACCACAACGCCTGCACCAGGCCATGCGCTATGCGGCGCTTGGCGGTGGCAAACGCATGCGGCCGATGCTGGTCTACGCCACCGGCTATCTGTTCGGCGCCGACGAAGCGCGACTGGACGCCGCTGCGATCGCGGTCGAGTTCATTCACGCCTATTCGCTGGTGCATGATGACCTGCCCGCAATGGACGATGACGCCCTGCGCCGTGGCCGCCCGACCACCCATATCGCCTTTGACGAGGCCACCGCGATCCTTGCCGGTGATGCCTTGCAGACCCGCGCCTTTGAGATCCTCGCCGACGCCTGGATGCCACCGGCATTGGCGCTGAACTGCATGAAGACGTTGGCCGGTGCCTCCGGCGCTGCAGGCATGTGTGGCGGACAGGCGCTGGATATCGACGCCACTGGGCAGCAGCAGGCGCTGGACGACCTCAAGCGCATGCATGCGATGAAGACCGGTGCGCTGATCCGCGCCGCGGTGCGCATGGGCGCACTGTGTGGTGAGGCCAGCGACGCCCAACTTGCACAGCTGGACAGCTTCGCCGACACCCTGGGGCTGGCTTTCCAGATCCGCGACGACATCCTCGATGTCGAGGCCAGCTCCGAGCAGCTGGGCAAGACCGCGGGCAAGGACCAGGCGCAGGACAAGTCGACCTTCCCCTCGTTGCTGGGCATGGATGGTGCCAAGGCCACCCTGGCCGAGCTGGCAACGGCAATGCAGGCAGCGCTGATACCGTTCGGCCAGCGTGCGGCGGCATTGTCGGCATTGGCCGAGCTGACGGTACGTCGTTCGCATTGACTGACCGCAGCATTTGCATGCACGGCATGAGCCGGGAAACGGACAGATCCAAAGCGCGGCACGCTCCAGCACCTCCCTTGCCGACCGCACAGGGAGGCAACAAAGGCGCGATGATCGCGCCTCTGCGAGCAGCCCGCTATCGGCTCCGCAGCTGATGCCAGCCGCAAACGAAAAACACCTGCCGTGCCAGCGAACAATAAAAAAACCCGGGGAAACCCGGGTTTTTTTCAAACGACCATCGCCTTGATTACTTGATCAGGCGCAGCGTCATTGGATAGCGATACGCTTCGCCCTTGTTGGCAGCAATCGCCGCCAGGATGGTGAGCACCAGCCATGCAATGCCAACCACAGCCAGCAGCAGCAGGCCGATCAGAACCAGGGTCAGGATGCCCGACACCACCAACGCGATGAACACAGTGATGTTGAAATTCAGTGCTTCCTTGCCCTGATCAGACACGAACGGCATCGTGTCTTTCTTCACGAGCCAGACGATCAGCGGCCCCAGCAGGGTGCCAAACGGAATGATGATGCCGCTCAGCGAAGCCAGATGGGCAAACATGCCCCATTGACGTTCTTCGGCATTCGGCGAACCGGTCGGTGCCGGCGGCGGAGTGTTCTGGTAATCGCTCATTGTTTCCCCAAGATCCTTGTAAAGGGCTTATCCATGAAGGTAGGCAGCTATAGGAAGTACTTCAACTTCCACGTGGGAATAGTCCGCTGTTTGGCAAGACTGCGTCAATCATTACCTGCCACGGTCATCTTCCCCACCAGGATGGAGCCGGTCGAAACATGCGAGCGCAGGTCCACGTCGGTGCCTACCGCCTCGATGCCGGCAAACATCTGCTTGAGGTTGCCGGCGATGGTGATGCCGTCCACGGGGTAAGCGATCTGTCCGTTCTCCACCCAGAAGCCACCCGCACCGCGTGAGTAATCACCGGTGATGCCATTCACGCCCTGCCCCATCAATTCGGTCACCAGCAGACCGGTGCCCATACCCGACAGCATGGATGCCCGGTCGCCTGCACTGGCCTTCACTTTCAGGTTGTGCACACCACCGGCATTGGCCGTGGTCTGCAGGCCCAGCTTGCGCGCCGAGTAACTGCCCAGGATGTAGCGCTGCAGAACGCCATCGGTAATCAACGCCGAGTTGCGGGTTGCAACACCTTCCCCGTCGTAGGAGCTGGAGCGCAGGCCGCGACGCAGCAGCGGCAGCTCATCGATGGCAAACCAGTCCGGGAACAGCTGGGTGTCCACACTGTCGAGCAGGAAGCTGGCACGGCGATACAGAGCGCCGCCGGAAACCGCACTGAGCAAATGACCGATCAAGGAACGCGCCATTTCGGCCGCGAACAGCACCTGCACCTCGCCGGTCGGCAGTGAGCGCGGTTGCAACCGGGCCACGGTTCGCTCGGCTGCGCGCAGGCCGACCGCCGCCGGATCCTGCAGGTCTTCGCGGGCAATCGCGCTGGTGTACCAGCCATCGCGCTGCATGCCGTCGCCCTGCCCGGCGATCAGCGCGCAGCCAATAGAATGGTGGCTGCTGCGGTCGCGGCCAATGAAGCCATGCGAATTGGCATACACCGAGACACTTTGCGCGGTGGAGGCCGAGGCGCCGTCGGAGTTGCTGATGCGGCTGTCGCTGTCGCGGCCGGCCGATTCACAGGCCAGCGCAAGGTCCAGCGCCTGCTCGGCGCTCAGCTCCCAGGGGTGCCAGCCGTCCAGATCCGGGAACTCGGTGGCCATCAGCGCCGGGTCGGCCAGGCCGGAGGCCGCGTCGTCCTCGGTATGGCGGGCGATCGCGCAGGCCTGCGCCACGGTGGCCTCCAGGCTGGCTTCCTGCAGGTCGGCGGTGCTGGCACTGCCCTTGCGCTGGCCGAAGTACACGGTCACCGCGATGCCGCGGTCATGGGTGGCTTCCACCGTCTCCACCTCTCCCAGGCGAACATTCACATCCAACCCACGGTCCTCGCTGCAGCTGACCTCGGCCTGGCTGGCGCCCATCGCGCGGGCTCGTTCCAGCAGCCGCTGGGAGATACCGGTCAGGCGTTCCAGGCGCTGCAGGCTGTCGTCGGCGGCAGGCTTATCGGTGCTAATGGCGTTCAATGCTTTATCCTTGGTGGCCAAATCCCTTCACATCTGCCCGGTCTTGCATGACTGGCGGCGGCGTGACGTGGATTTTTCGTGGAGCCCGGCGAGCGCCAGGCTTTCCTGTCATGAAGTTTAGTAGGTAGCAGTGCGATGCGCGGACGCGATCAAGAAACCGGTGAATTTTTGGGCGAAAGCCGTAGCCAGAACCGGCGCGAAGCGCTGGAAGTGCTGGCGCTGGGCGAAACCCTGGTGGAGCTGACCCCCGCCCAGCTGGCGCGCCTGCCGATCCCGGAAGGCTTGCTGGAACACATCGAATACACCAAGCGCATCACCTCGCACGGTGCACGCAAGCGTCAGCTGGCGTTCCTGGCCAAGCAGATGCGCCGCGAGGAAGACGAGACGCTGGACGCGATCCGCAACGCACTGGACGCCAACAGCGAGACCTCGCGCCGTGAAGTGGCGATCATGCACCGCATGGAGCGCTGGCGTGAGCGCCTGCTCGCCGAGGGCGATGTGGCGCTGGGTGAACTGCTGGACGAGCATCCGGAAGCCGACCGTCAGGGCCTGCGCACGCTGGTGCGTAATGCGCTGGCCGAGAAAGCCAAGAACAAGCCGCCGCGCGCCTACCGCGAGATCTACCAGGTACTGCGCGAGCTGATGCTGGTGCCGGTATTGAGCGCAGCTGCGGAAGTTGGCGGCGGTGATGACGATGCTGATGATGTGGATGGCGACGACGAGCAGGATTGATCTGGGTTGAGGGGATTTGCTGTGGATTTGGTTCTGTAGCGAAAAGCTCCCCTCATCCGCCCCCTTGCGGGGCATCATCTCCCGCATGCGGGAGATGGGATTGCAGAGCTGCAGTTCGAGCTGACTCCGCCAAACTCCAAATGCCAGCCATCCCTTCTCCCGTTTACGGGAGAAGGTGCCCGGAGGGCGGATGAGGGGGGCTCTTCAGCTTCAGCCTTAGCCTCAACCTCAAGCCTGCGTACCACCCACCGTCAGCCCATCAATCAGCAACGACGGCTGGCCGACACCCACCGGCACGCTCTGCCCGTCCTTGCCGCAGATACCCACGCCTTCATCCAGTGCCAGATCGTTGCCGATCATGCGCACCTTCTGCATGGTCTCCGGGCCGTTGCCAATCAAGGTCGCACCCTTCACCGGCGCAGTGATCTTGCCGTCTTCGATCAGGTAGGCCTCGGTCGCCGAGAACACGTACTTGCCGCTGGTGATATCGACCTGGCCGCCACCGAAGTTGACCGCGTACAAGCCTTTCTTCACCGAGCGGATCATCTCCTCCGGATCATGGTTGCCTGCACGCATGTACGTATTGGTCATGCGCGGCATGGTCATGTGCGCGAAGGATTCGCGACGGCCATTACCGGTCGGCGCAACGCCCATCAGGCGCGCATTGAGCGTGTCCTGCATGTAGCCGACCAGGATGCCGTCTTCGATCAGCGTGGTGCATTGGGTCGGGGTGCCTTCATCGTCGATGTTCAAGGAGCCGCGGCGGCCATCGAGGGTGCCGTCATCGACGATGGTCACGCCCGGCGAAGCCACACGCTCGCCGATGCGGCCGGCATAGACGCTGGTGCCCTTGCGGTTGAAGTCGCCTTCCAGACCGTGGCCCACCGCCTCGTGCAACAGCACGCCGGGCCAGCCCGGGCCGAGCACCACCGGCATCACACCAGCAGGCGCCGGAATGGCTTCCAGGTTGACCAATGCCTGCCGCAGCGCTTCGCGGGCGAAGGCTTCCGGTCGCTCACCGGCAAACAATTCTTCATAGCTGTAACGGCCACCACCGCCGGCATAGCCGGATTCGCGGCGGCCGTTGTGCTCGACAATGACCTGTACGTTCAAGCGCACCAGCGGGCGCACGTCAGCGGCCAGTACACCGTCGCTACGGGCGATCAACACCGTATCGACGCCACCGGACAGACTCACCATCACCTGCTGCACGCGGGTATCGGCGGCACGCAGGTAGCGGTCCAGCCGCTTGAGCACTTCCACCTTGGTTTCGTTGCCGATGCTGTCCACCGGGTCCAGCGCCGGGTACAGCGCGCGACCACTGCCGCGCACCAGCGAGCGCACGTTCTGCTCGCCGCCTTCGCGGGAGATGGCGCGTGCCGACTGCGCGGCGGCCAGCAGGGCTGCCGGCTGGATATCGTCCGAGTACGCAAAGCCGGTCTTTTCGCCGGCAATCGCACGCACGCCCACGCCCTGCTCGATGGAGTGCGCGCCGTCCTTGACGATGCCGTCCTCCACGCTCCAGCTCTCGCGGCGCGAATGCTGGAAGTACAGATCGCCAAAATCGACCCCCGGCCCCAGCAAGGTGCCAAAGGTGCGTTCCAGGCGATTGGCATCCAGTCCTGCGGGCAGCAGCAGGCGGGTTTCAGCGAGCATGAGAGCGTTTTCGGTCATGATTATCCAGATGGGGGGCAGGCCTGCCTCTTGCAAGCCTGCACTGATTCAGGGGTTGCTGGCCGCGCCGGGCGTAACCAGCGGGGGCGGCAGACGGGCGGCGTCACGGTCCAGCACTTCAACCTTGGGATCTTTCCATGGCCCGGTCACCTTATAGTTCTTGGAGCCGATCTCGCCCAGTGGCTTGCCCAGCACCGCGTTGGCCGCAGCGCCCACTGCCGCACCCACCGGACCACCGGCCACCGCGCCCACCACGGTAAGCAGGTTGCCCGAGCGCGGGTTCACATCAATGGTCTGGTTGAATTGCTGCGCGACCAGGTCAGCCTGGCCGCGGATGGTGATTTCCGCCGCTGGCGCCTCGATGGCGATCTTGTCGGTACTGGCCTGGCCGTTGCCGAAGCGCATCGCACCCTCGACATGATTGAACGCCAAACCCTTGGAAAACAGGTCACGGAAATCAAACAGCAGGCGCCGTGGCAGCTGCGCCACGCTGAGCAGACCGAGCACGCGGCCGGCGCCTGGGTCCACTTCCAACAGCTGGCCATTGCGCAGATTCATGTCCATGCCGCCTTCGAGCGTGGCCAGGTTGAAGGCCATCGGACCGCCTTGCCAGCCAGCCTGCAGATTCACCTTGCCCTGGCCGCCACGCAGCTGCCCGGCATAGCCAAGACGCTGCAAGAGGTCGCCCAGATCCTCGCTCTGTACCTGCGCCGTTGCCTGGGTTCGTGCCTGCGCGCCCATGCCGCGCCATTCGCCGTGCACATCGATGGCCTGCTTGGGCGCGCGGATTGCCAGCTCCTGGACCTGCAGGCCGTCACCGGTCGGGCGCGTGCGCAGACGGGTCTGGCCGAGCTTGATCGTGGCGAACTGCAGGTCGTCGATATCCAGTGCCAGCGGCGGGATATTGGCCGGGTTGATCGGATCAGCCGGGGTATCGCTGGACTCGGCCGTCGCCGCCTTTGCCGCCTGCCAATAGACCCGCGAAAGCTGCCCACTCACCGTGCCGCCATCGGCGGTAGGTACGCGCAGGTTGCCCGCCAGTGCAGGCCCATCAAGCTGCACGGCAACCGCATCGGCACCGGGTCGCAGCTGCAGCCGGGTCTGCGCGAAGCGCCCGCCCACCATCAACAGCTGATCAGCCAATACATCAACCTGCTTGAGTGCCACGCCACCTTCGCCACCGTCGCTATCGCCGCCGCGTGCCAAGGTGATCCATTCCAACGCGTCCAGCGAGGGGGTGCGGCCGTTGACCACCAGACCATCGGCCGGCGGCTCGTGATCGACGGTGTCGCTGCCCATCGTGACCTGCACGCCCGTCTTGCCGTTCTGGCTGCGCGCAGCCAAGGCCATCAGCTTGCCGAAGGAGACATCAATGCGCCCGGCTCCCATCGGCAAGGCCGCCTGTACCGTGGTTGCCAAGGCATCGGCGGCCGGCTTGTTCAACGGTGCCGGCAATTGCAGGCGGGTGCCCTGCAGGTCCGAACGCAGGGTCAGCAGGGTTGGCGGGCCCGTGCGTGCACCGACCTGCTCCTTGGGCAGGCTGACCCCGACCGTCCATGCCGAAGTGCCATGCACGTAGGGCTTGAGCCACGCCAGCTCCGGCGCGCGGTCCAACAGCTTACCGGCGTCCAGATCCGCACTCAGCTCGGCCTCGAAGGCATGCGCGGGGTCCTTGACCGGCTTGCCGGCGCGCAGCGCCAGCACGCCATCGCGTTCCTGATGGCGTACCTGCAAAGCCGGCGCGTCGAAGCCTTCGCTGCTGTACTGGGCCTTGCCGCGCACCCCCTCGAACTGCAGGTCCCAGCGCTTGTCGGCCATGCGCACGTCGCGCAGATCGACGTCGCCCAGCAGATGCCCACCACCATCGTGGTGCAGCGGCAACAAAAGATCGAAATTGACCGCCGCCGGCCCAGCCACCGTCAGGTTGTCCAGGGTGTCGCCATAACTGGCCTGCAATGGGCTCTGCCGCAGCATCGCCAGCAGGCGCGCGCTTTCGTCGACGGTACTGGCCTGCACCACCAGTTTGGAGTCGGCAAAGCTGGCGATACCCGCACGCAGGCGATCCACCTTGACCCCCGCCAGATCCCCGCGGCCAGCCAAATCGAAACCACCACCGATGAAGTTGATATCGGCATTGACGTGCTGCATCAACGGCCACTCCTGCTGGAAGCGGATCGAGCCGTCATCGATATGCCCACCCGCCTCGAAGCGACCGTTGTTGCCGGTGAACGGCCAGTCGTCCAGGTCACCAACCGCCAGACCGGTGCCGCCACGCAGGGTGCCATCCACCAGTGCCGCATCCAGCCACTCGATCGCCGCATCGCTCATGCTTGAGCGCACCCAGAACTGCTTGGCAGCCGTCATCGGCACATCATCGATCTTGGCAGCCAGGCTGATCCATGGCCGGGTGCCGTCGCCCTGGAACCACAGGCCGCCACGCACATCGGCGGCGTAGTTCTGACCCTGCACCCGCAAAGCCGGCGTCCCTATCTGCCAACCGGCGCCTTCACGCCAGCCGACCAGATCACCGGAAAGCTGCAGCTCATGCAGCACCCCGAAGCCTGTCGGCCAATCAAAACGCACAACGTGGTCCGGCTTCAGACCCAACGAAAACGCCTGTGCATCGCCTTCGAAATGCCCGCGTAGACCAGTGACGCCGGGACTGCCGCCAACCGGCGCAAAGCTGGCGTCCAGAAGTTCGCCACTGGCGCGCACGGGGCCGTCGGCAGTACCTAGCAGACTGATATCGGCAAACTTCAACGACGGCTTGGACCGATGCAACCAGTTCCGCAAGCTGGGCTCCAGGCGGTCGCTGAGCGCAAGCACCTGCAGCATTGGACCGGCATCGAGCTGCTTGCCCTGCACCACAGAGTGTTTGCCGCCGGCCAGCAGCAAGCCATCCAATGACTGGGTGTTGCTGTCAACGGCGATCCGCAACCTTGGCGCGTCCAGCCGCCAGCCGCCGTCAATCGCTTTCCAGCGCGCGCGCAGCTGCAGCTTGTTGAAGGCAACGCTCGGTGCGGCAGCACCCTGCAACGGCGCACCGGCAAGCTGCACATCGTCCAGTTCGCCCTCGGCACTGACCGCTACCACACGGTTGTCCTGCAGCTGCACCCAGCTCTGCAGTTCACCCTTGCCTTGGCGCAGCTGCACTCCGGCAAATTTCAACAACGAGGACCATGCACCCAGTTCGGCCGGATCGGCGGAGAACCAGGCCTGACCATCACCGCGTTGGCGCTGGAAATCCAATACCACGGTAACCGGCGCGGCCTTGGTATCGATCCAGCCCTTTGCACCTACCCGCAGGCGCTCACCATCCACACGCAGGCGCAGGTCGATGCGCGGAATGCGGGTCTGCAGGCCGATCGACGGTGCCTGCACCTGAAGTTGACCGCCAATCACCTGCAGTTCGCCGAGCCTGCGCAGGGCGTCCAGCGGATCGCCGCCTGTCCTGGACTCGGGCAGACCACGCACCGACCAGCGGCCGTCATCAGCCCGCTGCAGGGTCAACGCCAGCCCGCGCAGGCGCAGCTCGGTCAGGGGCGCGCCGGGCAGCAGGCCCGAATACACCGCTACCAGTACTTCGGCCTGGCCAATGCGTACACCCCCGCCCTGCCCAACCCGCAAACCATCAAGCTGCAGCAGCGGGCCACGTCGGGTCCAGCGCGTGTCCAGACGATCAAAGGCGACAGGTTGCCCCGCACGCTCACTCAACCAGGCAGCAACCTTGTCCGGATGCGCCTCCACCATCGGCAGAAGCTGGCTGACAGTACCGACCAGCAAGGCCACGCACACCAACGCAATCGCCAATGCCATCAAGGCATAGCGACGGAAGCGGCGCAGGCGGTGGCGCAACAACGTGGTCATCAGCTCACTTCGCGCTTCCGTGCAGCGAAGTGAGCGTGCTCAGAGCAGCACCACATCGAACTGCTCCTGCAGGTACTGGTCGTCGGCCTGGAAGCGGATGCTCTTGCCGAGGAATTCCTCCAGCTCGGCCACCGCCGCCGACTCTTCATCGGTGATGCGCGCAACAACCTTGCTGGATGCAATCACCAGCAGGCGTGCCGCCTCGAACTGGCGCACGGCGCGGGTGATCTCACGGAAGATTTCGTAGGTGACGGTTTCGGCGGTCTTGATGCTGCCACGGCCGCTGCATTGCGGGCAGGTTTCCGACAGTTGCCGTTCCAGGCTTTCGACAGTGCGCTTGCGGGTCATTTCCACCAGACCCAGCGGCGAGAAGTCGTACACCGTGGTCTTGGCATGGTCACGCGCAAGCGCCTTTTCCAGCGTGCGCAATACCTGACGGCGATGCTCGGCGTCATCCATGTCGATGAAGTCGATGATGATGATCCCGCCCAGGTTGCGCAGCCGCAGCTGCCGCGCCACCGTCTGCGCCGCCTCCAGGTTGGTGCGGAATACGGTTTCTTCCAGATTGCGTTGGCCGACGAAGGAACCGGTGTTGACGTCGATGGTGGTCATCGCCTCGGTCTGGTCGATGACCAGGTAGCCACCGGACTTGAGCGGCACCTGCTTGTTCAAGGCGCGGACGATCTCGTCCTCGACCCCGAACATGTCGAAGATGGGCCGGTCGCCGGTATACAGCTCCAGCTTCTCGCCCAGCACCGGCATGTACTTGGCGACGAAGGCCTGCAACTGGGTGAAGGTCTCCTTGGAGTCGACCTTGACCTTGTCCACGTCCTTGCGGATCAGATCGCGCACCGAGCGCAACGGCAGGCTCAGGTCTTCATAGATGATGCTGCACGGCGGCGCTTCGCGGCCGCGCCGCTCCACCACCGCCCAGACCCGCGACAGGTAGGAGATGTCTTCGGCCAAGGCCTCGGCCGGCTGGCCTTCGGCATTGGTGCGCACGATGTAGCCGTAGCCGCCGTGCTGGGCCGAGATCTCGGTGACCAGCGACTTCAAACGGGCGCGCTCGCCCTCGTCCTCGATGCGGGCCGAAACCCCGACCATCTTGGACTGCGGCAGCAGCACCAGGTAACGCGAGGGAATGCTGATCTGTGTGGTCAGGCGTGCCCCCTTGGTGCTGATCGGGTCCTTGACCACCTGCACCACCACGTCCTGGCCATCGCGCAGCAGCTCCACGATCGGCACCGAGGAGGGCAGTGGCAGGCTCGGCGCGGTTTCGTCGGTATCGGCCGCCACCGGCGCCGGGCGCACCACGTCGTTGGCGTGCAGGAACGCAGCACGGTCCAGGCCGACCTCGACGAAGGCCGCCTGCATGCCCGGCATCACCCGCTGCACCTTGCCTTTGTAGATGTTGCCGACCACACCGCGGCGCCAACCGCGCTCGATGTGCAGCTCCTGCAACATGCCGTTTTCAATCACCGCCACGCGGGTTTCGCGCGGGGTGACGTTGACCAGAATTTCTTCAGACACGTCCTTCATTCCCCCTTGTCCATGGAATTGTCGTCCGCGCCCGCGGCAAATGCCGCCAGCAGCGCGGCGGTCTGTTGCAACGGCAGCCCCATCACCCCGGAGTAGCTGCCGGCCAAATGACTGATGAAACGCTCCGCCCCACCCTGGATGGCATAGCCGCCAGCCTTGCCCATCGGCTCGCCGGTGGCGACGTAGGCCTGGATCTGCGCCGCGCTCATCGACGCAAAAGTCACTTCCGAAACTACCGCCTCCAATGCATGCCGCCCTGCCGCAGCCAAGGCCACCACGGTGACCACCCGGTGCGTCCGCCCGGCCAGTGACGCCAGCATGGCCGCTGCATCTTCGGCATCAGCCGGCTTGCCATAGACCCGGTCATCCAGCACAACCTCGGTATCGGAGCCCAGCACCACGGCCTGCGGGTCATCGGCGACCAGCACCAGCCCCGCACGGGCCTTGTCCAGCGCAACCCTGCGCACATAGGCATCGGCCGCTTCACCCGGCGCACGCTGCTCCGGCACCTCCAGATCGAGGACGCGGAAGGGCACATCAAGGCGGGACAGCAGGTCGTTACGACGCGGGGAGCGGGAGGCGAGATAAAGCATCGTGAAAGCATAACCCGGGCCAGCAACCTGAATGATGAGCATTGCTGGCAAAGTGACGGCGACCCCATCATGGCTCACCACCCGTTCATCGCCCTGTGTTCATTTTCACGATCCAGCCAAGGAGGATCACCATGCGCCGTACCGCCCTCGCCCCACTGCTGCTGTCCCTGTCTCTCGCTCTTGGAGTCTCGATGACCGCCAATGCCCAAACCGTCCCGGCCGTGGTTGCCAGCGACGCGACCTTGTTGAATGTCTCCACCCAGGCCGAAGCCCACCGGGTGCCCGACGTGGCCACGCTGTCTGCCGGGGTGGTCACCCAGGCGGCCGATGGCAACGCCGCCATGCGCGACAACGCCGTGCAGATGGACAAGGTGATGGCCGCGATCAAGGCCGCAGGCATTGCCGAGCGCGACATCCAGACCAGCGGCATCAACCTCAGCCCGCAGTACCGCTACGCCGAGAACGAAGCGCCGAAGATCACTGGCTACCAGGCCAGCAACACCGTCAGCCTGAAGGTGCGCGACATCAGCAAGCTGGGCAAGGTGCTGGACAGCCTGGCCGCACAGGGCGCAAACCAGATCAACGGCCCCAGCTTCGAGATCGACCAGCCGGAACCGGTCTATGACGAAGCCCGCCTGGCCGCGCTGAAGAAGGCCCAGGCCCGCGCCGAAACCTATGCCAAGTCACTGGGTCTGCGCGTGCGCCGCATCGTCAGCATTTCCGAAGGCAGCCAGGGCGGCTTCCGGCCGATGCCGATGATGGCCATGGCCGCCGGCCGCGCCAACAAGATGGAGATGGATACCGCGGTGTCGCCGGGCGAAACCACCGTCTCGGTCAACCTGGACGTGGTGTTCGAACTGGGCCGCTGAGCAACGCGGCAGCTGCAATCGGAACGGCGCCTGCGGGCGCCGTTTTTGTTTCGCGCAATCGCGCCGCCTGTAGGAGCGGCGTGAGCCGCGAAGCTGACGTTGCTGAAATCATTGGCGACTATGCCCACCGATCGTGCGCTTGCTTCGCGGCTCACGCCGCTCCTACAAAGGCCAGCCGACGTGCCTTCAAACTGTCCGCCAGCTGACCAGAAACAACCTCCCCGCTTGCCGAACGCCTGAATAACAGGCGCACTGCAGCCACGGGACGCAAATCAGCAACCCCGTCCCGTGTCATCGCGCGTTGTTCTCTGTCACACGCCCACGCATGGAGGTGGTAAATGGTCCGCACGCAGCAACGCAGTCCGTCCCTGCACGTAGAACCCTCGCGCATTCTCGCCTACAGCACGGCCCTGGCCCTGCACGCGTTTGCCTTGGGCCTATTGTTGATTCCGCTGTCACAGGTACCGATCCACAACGAAGCGGTGCGGGAGCGTTGGCAGGTCCGCGACGTCAAACCCATCATCCCGAACCCGCCCACACCGCCAGTCGATGTACCGGTGACCCGCACGCCGTCAACGCCGCGGCAACCGGCGCTGGCAGCGCCGGTGGACAACGCACCGATGCCGATCTTCGCTACCGAGGCGGTCGTCACCGCACCGGTGGATGTTGCACCGACGATCGACAACAGCCCATCCATCGATCCAACCAGTGCATCCACACCGCTGCAGGGCGTGCAGCTGCGCTACCGCAACGCTCCAGCGCCCGGCTATCCGCGTGATGCACTGATCGCCGGTGCACAGGGCACGGTGACGCTGCGGGTCCTGGTGGATGTGGATGGCTCGCCGCTGGAAGTCAGCATCGAACGCAGCAGCGGCAACCGCAGTCTGGACAACGCCGCCCGCAGCCAAGTGCTGCGTCGCTGGAAGTTCCAGCCCGCTACCGACGGCGGCCGTCCGGTACAGGCTTATGGCCTGATCCCGGTTGACTTCAAACTTGGCTGAACAGGGCAATTGTTCGCTTATGGCAGCGTTTTCTAAACGCTGCCATAAGCAGCGCCAAACTGTCTGTGGCCATTAATGATTATTTCACTACCTCGTCACCCATGGGAAACCTAGATTCGCGGCCGTCGATGTTCTTGGCCGCGTGTTGGCGGCCTTCTTGCCGCTGTTCCCTGGAGAGAGACTGTGAAACATCTGACCTACCCACGCAGCAACCGTCTTAGCGACGCCATCACCGGCAACCTTGGCCGCCTGCTCCTGGTTCCATTGACGTTGGCAGCGGGCGCACCGCTGGCCATGGCACAGGAACAACAAGCCACCAACCTGGACCGGGTAACGGTCACCGGTTCCAACATTCCACGCGCCACAACTGAAACCGCGTCACCGGTGCAGGTCATCACCCGGCAGGAGATCGACCGTACCGGCAAGGCCACCATCGCCGAATACCTGCAGACCCTGACCAGCGACGGCGCCGGCTCGATCCCCAAGAGCTTTGGTACCGGCTTCGCCGGCGGCGGCTCCGGCATTTCGCTACGCGGCCTCGGTGCAGCTTCAACCCTGGTCCTGCTCAACGGCCGGCGCATGGCACCTTACGGCCTGGCCGATGACGGCCAGAAGGTGTTCACCGACCTCAGCGTCATCCCGATGGATGCGGTCGAGCGCGTCGAGGTACTGAAGGATGGTGCTTCAGCCATCTATGGCTCCGACGCCATCGCCGGCGTGGTCAACATCATCCTGCGCAGGGACTTCACCGGTGCCATGCTCAAGGCCTCCTACGGCACTTCCGGCGACAGTGATGGCAACGCGCGCAAGGCCTCACTCACCGCCGGCGTGGGCGATCTGGATACCGATGGCTACAACGCTTTCATCAGCATCGACCTCAGCAAGACCGACGACATCCGTATCTCCGACCGCCGCAACCGCAAGTGGATCGGCAATGGCGACCTGAGCCCCTATGGCTTCGATCGCGTATCCGGCGGACAGTTCTTCCCGCTCAACGGCGCCATCACCTCCAACGGCACCGTCGCCGGCAGTTCGCCAGCAGGCAGCATCCGTGACCCTGCGACCGGCATCTACCAGTCCCTGCCCGGCTGCTCGCAGTTCTCCAATATCAGTCCAGTCGATGCTGGTGGCGGCTGCCTGTGGCAGACCCAGGACTTCCGCAGCCTGAGCCCGAGCGAAGAGTTCGGCAACCTGTTCGCGCGCGGCACCTTCGTGCTGTCGGACAACTTCGAGATGTACGGCGAGTTCGGCTACTCAAAGAAAAAGAACGTGTTCTACAACACCCCCAGTGGCGTTTCCGGCTCCTGGGGCTATCCGGGCGGCCCGGTCAATGCCAGCAGCGGCGCCGGCGCCACGGTGCTGGGCGCTGCGCACCCGGACAACCCCTTGGACGTGGACGCCCGCCTGCGCTACGCCGCCTTTGATGTAGGCCCGCGCGTCACCACCAACACCAACGAGTTCACCCGCTTCCTGGTTGGCGTGAAGGGCACCGCAGGCGATTGGGATATCGATACCGCCTACCTGCACTCGGCAACCCAATTGGTCAACGAACGCACCGGTTTCCTGCGTTACAGCCACGTACGTACCGCACTGACCGACCCGAACAGCCCTGTGGGCTGGTGGCGTATCGGCGCCAATGCAGGACAGAACTCGCAGGCGCTTTACGACTACATCTCGCCGACCATCCACGCCAACGCGTCCACCACGTTGGACATGATCGACTTCAAGGCCTCGCGCAGCCTCGCCGATCTGGCCGGCGGTCCGCTGGGCTTTGCAATCGGTGCCGAGTACCGTCGCCAGAAAGCCAACCTCGACCCACAGACCTACACCGATCTGGGCGACATCATCGGCCTGGGATATTCGGCCTACAAGGGCACCCAGGAAGTTGGCGTGCTGTATACGGAAATGGTCGCGCCGGTACTGGACTCGCTGGAGCTGTCCGGTGCCCTGCGCGTGGACAAATACAAGGGCGGCGACACTGCCACCACACCAAAAGTTGGCCTGAAATGGACGCCTGCGGAATGGATCGCCTTGCGTGCCACCTATGCCGAAGGCTTCCGCGCGCCAGGTCCGGCTGAAGCCGGTGACGGCGGCCTGGCCGCCTTCAGCACCGCTCGTGATCCGGTGCGCTGTCCGGGTGGCACCCCGGCCCCCGGTGCCACCGCAGTGGACTGTGCCGTCAGCCTGGCCATCATCACCTCGGCCAATCCCGACCTGAAGCCGGAGAAGTCCAAGAGCTATACCGTCGGCCTGGTGCTGGACCCGACCTCCAGCACGACGATGACCTTCGACGCCTGGCAGATCAAACGCACCAATGAGATCAACCAGGGCGATACCGACCTGGCCCTGGCCGCTGGCCGCGGCATCCGCTCGGACAATGATCTTGCCGGAATTCCAAACAGCGGCAGCCTGCTGGCGGTGAGCGTTGACTACATCAACTCCGCCTCCACCACCATCCGCGGTTTCGACTTCGACATCCGCCAGCGGGTGGCGCTGGGCAACTACGGCAAGCTGCTGATGGATCTGCAGTGGACCCGGATCAACTCGTTCGAGCGCGATGACGGTACTGGCACCGTGTACCAGTACGCCGGCACGCACGGCAATTGCGATGTCACCAACTGCATCGGCACGCCGAAGGACCGTCTCAACTTCGGCCTGACCTGGGACATGGATCGTTTCAGTATCAGCAGCATCGCCAACTACATCGGCAGCATGGACAACGTCGCTTTTGAAGGTGACAGCTGTGCCAATCACTATGTCGATGGTTCCGATGCACCGCGTGGCTGCAAGCTGCGCGCGTTCTACACCATCGACCTGTCCGGTCGCTGGCGCGCCACCGATGCGTTCGAGATCTTCGGTTCGGTACAGAACCTCACCGACCGCATCGCACCGCTGGATCCGCTGACCTACGGCGCGGTCAACTACAACCCGCTGCACTACAGCGGTGCGGTTGGCCGCTACTACACGATTGGCGCCAAGTACACGTTCAAGTGATGTCGCCCGCCCCGGCGCCAACCGCGCCGGGGCAGCTTGCACCGCACCGGAGAAAAGCCGCGATCACTCGCGGCTTTTCTTTGCCCGCTACGCAAGGAAGCCCCCGTAGCCGTTCCTGTTTCAGCGATCAACACGCCCTGCCATGCCTTGATTGCTGTAGCGCCGCAACGCTGCTGCGGATGATGGCAAACTGCCGCATCTACACCGTGCAGTAGCGACCAATGTCTTCGCCACCCCCATCCAATGCGGCGTTCCTGCAGGCGGCGAGGCATTTTCTTGCTGCATCGAACGCGACAGCAAGCGAACAAGCCTTCACCCCCGTAGCACAGGCATCGACTGCAATGCCCCTGAGCAACCTGGATGCGCTGGAGAAACAGGTCCGTCATGAGCTTTGGGCGCGTGCACAGCAAACACGCAATTGGTGGCAGCCATGGACGCGTGCACATCGGCACCTGTCCTGGTTGGATCTATGCAACGCCGATGGCTATGTGCGCGAACGGACCCTACGTTGCCTGCAAGCAGCGCCCAGCGCGCTCTTTCTGGCGTTGGCATTGCGCCGACTGAACGACTGGGTCCCCGAAGTACGCGCCGCCGCACGCGAGCACCTCCTTCGAATCGCTGCCGCCTCGACACCGCAGGACGTAGCGCAGGCGCTATGGAGCGTCCTGCCCACCCTCCACTCGTGGGGCAGGTTCAACGCCGCCGAGCGGCAGACCCTCGAAGAATTGACCGCATTGGCGTTGGTTTCCCGCGGCCTGCTCGAACGAATCCTTGGTGCACCCGCCGGGCCCGTCACGTCGGTCCTGGTACAGCTCGCACGCACACCCCTGATCGACACATGGCTGAAAACGATCGCCCACAACGCGATTCAACCCGCAGTGCGCGCCAGATCGTTCCGCTTTCTGCTGGAGGGACGCGCAACCTGGATTGCGGGCCGCACTTGGACCTGGACTGACCTGAAGTGGTGCAAAGGCAAGTTCGAACCGGTAACAGGCGAACGCCGGTTGCAAGTGACCTATCCCTTGCCGGAACTGCTGGAGGCGGCGCTGCGCGATGCCTCACCCAGCGTCCGCTGCATTGCCGCGGAGATGTTGATCAAACAGCCTGCAGCCGTTGGCACGCAGGCAGCTGCGCTCGCCGCAACACTGGCATCCGACCCATCACCCCAGGTTGCTGCGCGCGGGCGTTTTGCCATGGCAAGGCTGGCAGAAGCAGGCACCAGCACTTAGGTGGCAGTGGGCAGTCATGGCACCCAAAGGCTGCGATCTCCACCTTGGACTACGCAATCGCCGACAAAAAAGTGCCGGTGTCAATTCTTTCGCGCAAATCAAGAAGGACTTGAAACCGTATATGGGACAGTAGGTTAGCTCCTTTCGGGGCCGCTTAGAAGAAGAGCGGCGTTGTCGGCTAGGAGCGACATAGGAGCGTTGGGAGAGAAAGCCGCATCGCACTGTGTAGTGCTGGATTGCCGAGGAACGGCGGGCCTGTCGCATCATCATAGCCCAACAGGCTCGGCGGCATCCAGAATGAAGAACGCGCAGCCTGGGCTGCGCGTTCGATGGATGCCGTTGAATAGCATGCGGTGCAATCATGGCGGCTTCGGTGGTGTGCTGCGGGTCGCCGTGCCCTTCCTGAATCCTCGATCCCCCGCCATGAACGCTTCCAGCATATGCGGGATCAGCGTCGCCGCATCAACGGCCTCGCCATACGCCTGCGCGTGTAGCGCGGCGTAGCGGTCGAGGTCGACTTTCAAGCTGGTCGGGCAAACGAAAGTCAGCTTGGTGCTCTCGGTCTTCGGCAGCGGGCCGAGCCGCAGCTTCTTGGTCGTGCTCATCGTGAAGTCCCCCGGTTGAAGAACAGCGGCTGGTACGGCCGCAGCACCAGATCCCGGTTGACGATGATGCGAACCGGCAGGCCCGGCCGTTGCGTTAAGGTCGGCTGGATGTTGAGGTTGCGCCGGGTCATCTCCTGGCCGACCTGATTGATGCTGTCCTGCGCGCTGTCGCGCCCAGCGATGATGACGCGATCACCATCCTGCCGGTTCTCCGGCGCGGCCAGCTCGGCACCGACGCCCAGCAGCGTGGTGAGTGCCGCACCGGCAAAGATGCGGCCCCAGTGGTAGTCCACATCGTCCTCCAGCCCGGCATAGCCGGCTGGGTCGGTGCCGGCCAGGTTGTCGAGCGTGAGCGAAGACGTGTCCGGCAGGATGATCCGGTTCCAGACGACTTGAACGCGGCTCTGCCCGTAGCTGACCTGGCTGTTGTATTTGCCCAGGATGCGCGAACCCTGCGGAATCAGCAGGAAGCGCCCGGTGGCTGTGTCATAGACCGGCTCCGTCACCGTGGCGATCACGTCGCCGGGCAAGTCCGACTTGATGCCCGTCACCAAGGCACCTGCGACCACTGTTCCGGCCATAACCTGATACGGCGAAATTGGCAGAGTCAGATTGCCGGAATTACGGGTTTCAGTGGGGCCAGCTTTCATGAAAGCCTCTTTCTGGTCTTGCCGGTTTTGCACCGCTGTCGGGTCAGCAGGTTGGGCCGCCGTGGAGGCCGGCCCGGCCGCCAGCGGGTCAAACGCCGCATTGGCGGCGAAGCCCGGCGCAGCGGCCACCTGTGTCTGCGCTACCGGCGCCGCATTCTGCCCACCCGAGCGGAAGAACACGGACGAGGCCGCGGCCGCCTCGGCTTCTTTTCGCAGGGCATCGTTCGGGTCGTGACCGGGGGCCGCGTAGGCAGCCGTCGCCGGTTGCTGCGACTTCACGATAGCCGGGCCAAGATCGCCCGGCAGCGGTGGCCCTAGTTCGGGAACGGCAGGCAGCAACGCCGGCGGCAGCTTGGAATAGTCCGTCGGCAGCGCATCCAGTCCTTCCGACTTTGACACGCGATCGACGTTGTAAAGCTCGGTCTGCTCGCCTGTGCTGCGTCGATGAGGTTGCAGCGACCACATCAGCGCGCCGAGCACGGCGACCGCTAGGACGCCGGCAAGGATGGCCAGCGAGCGCCGGTTCAGGCGTGTGACTGGACGCGGCTGGGCGCGCAGCGCCACTGCCTCCGGCGCCACCTTGTCCGCCTGCGGCGCGGCAAGGTCGGGAGTGTCATCCTGGCTCATGGTCAGTTCCTCCGTGCAACACCATCGGTGCGCTCGATCCGCACCACGTCGCCGCCATCGCCGCCCAGCCGCAGTTCGGCCGCGCCGAACAGGCGATCCACGACGTAGTACGGCGAGCGAAAACGGTAGTTCACCAGTTGCCCGTCGCCCTGCGCGCCGATGACAAACAGCGGCGGCAGCTCGCCCTGGGCGATGCCCGGCGGGAACTGGATATAGACCTTCTCTCCATCATCGAAGGCGCGCAGAGGCTTCCACGGCGGGTTGCTGCCCGATACCGCGTAGCGGAAGCGGATCTTGTCCAGCGACAGGCCCGTATCGACAGGCGTTGTTGCCTGCGCTGCCTGCGCCTGGCGCTGCAACGCGAGCATTCGGTCTTTCGGATAGTCCCAGGACACCGACGCCATCCATGCCCTCTCGGTCGAGGTCAGCTCCAGCAGGTAGGTGCGCCGACTGGTGGTGATGACGAGATTGGTTTTCAGACCGGAGCGGATAGGCTTGACCAGCACATTGACGCGCAGATCGGCCCCGCCGCCGCTGGACGTGTCGCCCACGATCCAGCGCACGGTATCGCCGGCGGCGACCGTTACCAGTTCCTCGCCCGGTTGAAGCGAAACCACCGTCACGCGCCCCGGCGACGCATAGACCTGATAAAGCGCGCCATCGGTGAACGGCCACACCTGAATCGCGTTGACGTAGCCCTCACGGGTAGGCGCGATACGCGCTTCTGCATTGGCACGGGAAACGCGCACCTTTTCGTCGGCCGGCTCCGGCGCAACGGGGGCCTCATCGAGTTCCGGCAGGGGCTTCAACTGCGCCGGCAGCGCCAGCGGTTCAGGGACGGCGACGACTTCGACGGGCTTGGGCGGTTCGGGCAACGGCTGGGCCAGCACCGTCTCGTCGAGCGAGATGGATGGCGGCGGCTTCCCCTGCGAGGCGCAGCCCGCGAGGGCCAGCAGCGTCAAAGGAACAACGTAAAGGCGGAAACGAAGTTTCATGGTTTGGCTCCTTCGGAAGAATCCAGTTCGCGGCTCCATGACAGGCCGTTGACGTAGATACCCAATGGGTTCTTGAGCAGGCGCTGTTCAGTACGCGGGGTTTGCAGGACGGTCGAAAGCACGGCGTTCCAGCGTTCGGTGCCGGCGGGCGCACCGTTGACATAGCGCTGCTCTGTCCAGCGCACGTTGAAAGACGTGTCGCTCGCGCGAACCACGCTGGTGATTTGCACCGTTACCGATTCCTTGCCGATGCGGGCGAATGGGTCATTGGTGCGGGCGTAGTCGTTGAGCACCGCCGCGCCCTTGTCGGTGGTGTAGTCGTAGGCATCGAGCCAGTTCTGCCGCACCACGATGGGGTCGATGGACAGCGAGCGAACCAGCGTCACGAAGCGCGCCAGGTGGTGCGCGATCTGCGCGTCGCCGGGCCGGTACGGCGTGGCGGCCTCTCCCACGGCGCGCACCTGCCCGGCTTGATCGACCTCGATGACATAGGGCGTCACGATGGACTGCGCCGAGCGCCACACCAGGCCGCCGGCCATCAACAGCGCGAGCACTAGGCAGCCGAAGGCCATCAGGCGCCAATTCTTCGCCTGCACGCGGGCGGAGCCGATACGGTCGTCCCACACCTGGGCGGCGGCTTGATACGGGGTGGCAGGCTGCGGCGTATCGGCGTAGCGCACCTGCGGTCGTTTGAATCGCATGGGTGTTCTCCTTGAAGGTTAGGTATCGGAATCCCGCAGGCTCGGGCCTTGCCCGGAGCCGCCGCCGTCGCCGCCGCGCAGCGTGTGGGCGGCAGTGGTCGCGGCATGGGTAGCCTGCTGGCGGCGGTGCATCCGCTTGGCCCAGGCCGGTTGCTGTTGCTTCTGCGAGCCTGCGGTGCCGTCTGCGGTCTGGCCGGGGCCAGCACCGTCGCTGCCGGCTTCTGTGCCGTTCCAGCCAGCGCGGAAGGAGTCGGCCACCTTCTGCCCAACAGCGGAAGCACCAGAGGTGACGCTGCGGCCTGCGGCTTGTGCGCCAGTCTTGGCGACATTGCCGAGGCCAGCCGCCGCGCCCTTGGCACCGCCGCCGGCCGCAGCGGAACCGGCCTGGAACGCCGATCGGGCACTGCCGGCCGCCGAAGTCGCGGCACGCGCACCGGCACCGGCCAGCTTTGCGGCCGCCGGGGCCATTCGTGCCCCGGCCATGACGGCGCCGCCCACGCCCGTTACGGCGGCGCCGATGGCAACGCCGGTGCCGACAGCCCCGACCGCAGCACCAGCCATCGCGCCCGCACCAAGCTGTGGCGCACCGGACACCAGGCCGGTGGCGATACCGGGGCCGAAAATGCCCAGCGCCAGCAGCGCGAGCGAGGCCAGCATCACGACCAGCGCGTGGTCGATGGATGGTTCGTCGGGATGCACCTGGAACTCGGCGAACAGGCCTGAACCGATGCCGACGATGACGGCCAGCACCAAGACCTTGATGCCTGACGACACCACGTTGCCTAGCACCTTTTCCGCGAGGAACGAGGTCTTGTTCCAGAGTGCAAACGGGATCAAGACGAAGCCGGCGAGCGTAGTCAGTTTGAACTCGATCAGCGTGATGAAAAGCTGTACGGCCAGCACGAAGAAGCAGAGGATCACCACCAGCCAGGCGATGAACAGAACCACGATAGGGTCGATGTTCACGAACACCTCGGGGAACCCAGCCATGTCCCCGATCTGTTCCAGAATCGGCGCGGCTGCGTCGATGCCGGTCTTCGCCAGCCGGCCCGGCTGAAGGAAGTTCTCCATCGTGATGGCCGAGCCGGTAGCGGTAATTCCCAAGCCGGCGAACGAGCGGAACACGATGCTCGCCAGCCAGTTGAAGTTGCCGATGATGTAGGCGAACGCGCCGACACAGAGCACCTTGCGCAGCAGCTTGGCGATCACGTCGTCGCCCTGGCCGGTGGCGTGGCTCATGGCCCAATACAGGCCAGCGATCGTCATGTCGATGACGATGAGCGTGGCGGTGAGAAATGCCACTTCGCCCTGCAATAAGCCGAAGCCCGAGTCGATGTAGCGCGAGAACGTATCGAGGAAACGGTCGATGATGGTCACGTCGTTCATGGCGAATCCTCGGGCGGAGTGAGCGGAACGGCGCCCTCTGGCAATTCATCTGCGGGCGTATCGAAGCTCGGCGGAATCGGCGGGAGTTCAGCCAGCGAGTTGTATTCATCCGGCCCGGTATGGCCGGCGAAGAAGCGCCGCCGGAAGGCTTCAGCGGCGGCGCGGCAGGCATCCTCGCCCACGGCCTGCCGGTCGGCCGCGCATTGCCCGCGCAACGCCTTGAGCCGCACCGGATCTGCGGCCAGGGCGTCGGCCAGGTTCTCGGCCGGCTGCTGGCCGCACGCGGTCAGCAGCACGGCCATCAGGACGGAAGCGCATCGCATGGCCGCCTCCGGTCAGTTGTTATAGAAGTTGACGGACTGCGGCGTGTACGGCGTGCCGGTGCCCAGAAAGCGCCGCCGCACTTCGCGGGCGCGCTCCATAGCCGCCGCTTGCCGCGCCAGTTCCAGTGAAGCGGCCCGGTCTTGCGTGATCTGGAGCTGCTGCGCCTGGATCGACTGCTTGGCCTGCAAAGCCAGGAGCTGGTTCGTCGCCTGCATCGCTTGCAGCGCGCCGGTGGCCGACTGGCTCTGGCTCACGAGATCGGCCAGCGCGCTTTCGTCTTGGGCGAGGTTCTGCGACACCTGCGCCTGCATCCGCATCGCGGTGTGCAAGCCGTTCAAGGTGTTCTGCCAGCGTTCGCGGGCGTCCTGTGCCATGCGGTCGCCGCTGATGGTGGCGGCGTACTGTTCCGGGTACAGGCGGGCGAACGTGGCATCCATGCTCTGCACGTCGTAGGCCAAGCCGCGCGCCTCGGCGATCAGGCGCTCGGTGGTGGCGAGCGTCGAGCGCAGGCGGTTGACGATGTTGAAGTCGAGATTTGCCAGGTTCCTGGCCTGGTTCATCAACATCTGCGCCTCGTTCTGAAGCTGGTTGATCTGGTTGTTGATCTGTTCCAGCGTGCGCACGGCGGTCAGCGTGTTCTGCACGAAGTTGGACGGGTCGAACACCGTCAGCGCGGATGCGGGCTGCACGGCCAGCAGCGATACCGACAGCACGGCAGCGAGTGAGACAGAGAGCAAACGGGGCTTGGTCTTCATGGTGAAACCTCCAGCGGTTGAGAAGCGAGAAAGGAAGCTGCCGCCGGAGCGGACGGCAGCAGGTCGGCGGCCCAGCCGAGGCCGCGATGGCGCAGCCACGCGCCGGCGAAGCCGGGAGCGCCGGCCTGCGTCAGCACGCGGTCAATATCGCGTTGGTCTTGAGGGGTGGATGCGCCCGCGAATGCGAGCGCGACAGGCCCCAGGTCGAGGTCGAACAGGCGATTGCCGAGGCGCGACTGGTAGTAGTAATCGCGCTTGGGCTGTGCGGTCGCCACGATCTCAATCTGGCGGCTGTTCAAGCCGAAGCCTTCGTAGATCGTGCGAATCTGCGGCTCGGTGGCCTGCGGGTTAGGTAAGAAGATCCTGCTCGCGCAGCTTTCGATGATGGCTGGCGCGATGGTCGAGTCCTTGATGTCGGCCAGCGACTGCGTGGCAAAGATGACGCTGACGTTCTTTTTTCTGAGCGTCTTGAGCCATTGCCGGATGCGGGCCGCGAAGGACGGCTCATCGAGGAACAGCCACGCTTCATCGAGGATCAGCAGCGTGGGCGCGCCGTCAAAACGTTCGTCGAAGCGGGCGAACAGGTAGCGCAGCACTGCTTGCACGGCGGCGGGGCTGTGCATCAGTTCTTCCATCTCAAAGCCCTGCACGTCGGCCATGCCCAGCCGGTCGTGGTCAGCGTCCAGCAGCTTGCCGTGGGCGCCGCCCAACACATAGGGCGCGAGCGCTTGGCGCAGCGCGTTGGACTGCAATAACACCGACAAGCCGGTCATGGTGCGCTGCTCCACTGGCGCACCGGCAAGGCTTCGCAGCGCCGACCAAATGGCAGCCTTCTCGTCCGGGCCGACCGTCACGCCTTCGTGCAGCAGCCGGCCCTCCACCCATTCGGCGGCCCAGGTGCGGTAGCCCTCGTGGGCTATTCGCGCGAGTGGCTGGAAGGCGATGCCGCCATCGGCACCGAGGTCGTAGTGCTCACCGCCAAGGCCGAGGATGGTGGCGCGCATCGAGCGCCCCATGTCGAAGGCGAAGATCCGCGAGCCGAAGTAGCGCCGGAACTGCATGGCCAATATGGCGAGCAGCACCGACTTGCCCATGCCGGTCGGCCCGGCGACAAGGGTGTGCCCCACGTCGCCGATGTGCGTCACCAGCCGGAACGGCGTCGCGCCATCGGTGCGGGTGACGATCAGCGGCGGGCCATCGAGGTGTTCGTTCTTCTCCGGCCCAGCCCATACCGCTGACATCGGCATCATGTGCGCCAGGTTCAGCGTCGAAACGATGGGCTGACGCACGTTCGCGTATGCGTTGCCGGGGACGGACGACAGCCAGGCATCGACTGCGTTGAGGGTTTCGGGGATGGTCACGAAACCCCGGCCCTGGATGACGCGCTCCACCATGCGCAGCTTCTCGTCGGCCACGGCCGGGTCGGCGTCGAGCACCGTCACCGTGGCGGTGAGGTAGCCGAAGGCGACTTGATCGCTGCCCAGCTCCTGCAAGGCGGCATCGGCGTCGGCGGCCTTGTTGCTGGCATCGGTATCGACCAGCGGGCTTTCCTGCTGAAAGATCGTTTCGCGCAGCAGCGCGATGACGTTCTTGCGCTTGGCGAACCATTGGCGCCGCAAGCGCCCCAATTCCCGTTCCGCCTCGGCTTTGTCCAGGCACAGGAAGCGCGTACTCCAGCGATACGCAAAGCCCAGGCGGTTGAGGTCGTCCAAGATCCCCGGCCAGGTCGAGGTCGGGAAGCCTCGTACCGACACCACGCGCAGGTGCTGATCGCCCAGCATGGGCGCCAGGCCGCCGACCAGCGCGGCATCGGCCAGCAGTGCGTCGATATGGAACGGCACGTCGGGCACGCCGACGCGATAGCGCCGCGTGGAGACTGTGGCATGCAGGTAGGTCAGCGTCTGGCTATCGTCCAGCCAGGCAATCTCCGGCATCACACCATCGAGCAGGTCGAACACGCGATCGGTCTCTGCCACGAAGGAATCAAGCCGACCACGCCAGTCCACACCCTCAGTGGGCCGGTTCTCGTACAGCATCCCAGCCGCACGGGCGCGAGACTCTTGCGGCGGTAGGTGTTGCAACGTGAAGTGATAGACGCTCTCGAAATGGCCATCCGACTCCTCGAACGCCGCGCGTCGCTCCTCATCCACCAGCCAGGACAGTGGTTCGGGAAAGGAGGATTGCGGATAGCTCGATGCCCGCATCCGCTCGGCCTCGATATAGAAGGCCCAGCCAGACCCGGTACGGCGAAGCGCGTTGTTCTGCCGCGCCGACGTGGCAATCAGCTCGCCCTGTGTCGCACTGTCCAAGTCGGGGCCGCGAAACTGGAACGTGCGTTGAAACGAACCATCTTTGTTCAGCACAACGCCCGGCGCGACCAGCCCGGCCCAGGGCAGCCAGTCGGCAAGCAAGGCCGGGCGCTGACGATATTCGGCAAGGTTCAGCATGGCGTCCTCCCCTCACACGTCCAGAAGCGGGCGGTGTTTGATATGCCGCGCGAAGACCTGCATGAACTGCGGATCGACGCGCGCACCCCATACGGCCAGCGAGTGGCCGACGATCCAGAGCACCACGCCGGGAATCCACAGTTGCAGGCCCAGCCCGACGGCGGCGGCTAGCGTGCCGTTGGCAATCGCCACGGTGCGCGGCGCACCGCCCAGCAGGATCGGCTCGGTCAGCGAGCGATGCAGCGGCACTTCAAAGCCCGGAAGATCGGTGGCCTTACTCATACGACGGCCCCTCCGGAGAAGCTGAAGAACGACAGGAAGAACGAGGACGCGGCGAACGCGATGGACAGGCCGAACACGATCTGGATCAGCTTGCGAAAGCCGCCGCTGGTATCACCGAACGCCAGCGCAAGCCCCGTCGAGATGATGATGATCACCGCCACGATCCGGGCGACTGGCCCTTGGATGGATTCGAGGATGGAGGTCAGCGGCCCTTCCCACGGCATCGAGGAACCGGCGGCCTGCGCCGTGCCCGCCAGCAACAGCATCAGCGCGGCCAGCAGCAGCCCTTGCCCTGCGGGACGGGCCAGGTGGCGCAGCCGCGCCATGCTGGACAGGCGAGAAATAGGATTTACGGAAAGACGGAAAGCATCAACGTGCGTCATGGCAGTTCTCCAGGTTGGTCAGGGGTCGAGGAAGGCGCAGCGGCAGCGGCTGCAAGAGGAACCGGCGGCAGCTCGGGAAACGGCGTTTCCAGCGCATCTGTCAGGCGATAGCCCGCACCGTCGAAGCCGACGACACGGGAGATGGTTTCGACGTGACGTTTGCGGCCACGGCCTGCGATGTGAATCACCACGTTGACCGCCTCGGCGATCAGGGCGCGGGGCGGATTCACTGCCACTTCGAGGATCAGTTGCTCCAGACGCAGCAGTGCGCCCAAGGCGGAGCCGGCATGGATGGTGGCAATGCCGCCGGGGTGGCCGGTGCCCCAGACCTTCACCAAGTCCAGGGCTTCGCCGCCACGCACTTCGCCGACGATCACGCGGTCAGGCCGCAGGCGCATCGTGGCCCGCACCAGCTCGGTCATTGTGACGACGCCGGCGCGGGTGCGCAGCGGCACATGGTCGCGGGCCGCGCATTGCAGCTCGATGGTGTCTTCGAGCACCAGCACGCGGTCGCCTGTGGCGGCGATCTCGGCCAGCAGCGCGTTCGCCAGCGTGGTCTTGCCGGTGCTGGTGCCGCCGGCGATCAGGATGTTCTGCCGCTCGCGCACGGCGCGGCGCAGGAACTCGGCCTGCCCGGCGGTCAGGATGCCGTCGGCCACGTAGCGATCCAGGCCGATGATGCTCACGGCCCGCTTGCGTAGCGCGAAGGCTGGCCCCGGGGCGGCCGGAGGCAGGATGCCCTCGAAACGCTCGCCGGTTTCCGGCAACTCGGCGGTCAAGAGCGGCTGGCCGCGATGCACCTCCGCGCCGACATGCGCGGCGACCAGGCGGATGATGCGTTCACCATCGGCCTCGGGCATCTCCACGCCCAGCGGCGAGCGACCCGACGACAGCCGATCCACCCACAGGGTGCGATCGGGGTTGAGCATGATTTCCACAACATCCGGATCTTCGAGCGCAGCGGCGATCAGCGGCCCCATCGCCGTGCGCAGCATCTGGATGCGGCGATCCTGGGACGCCGCGGCGGATGAGCGAGATTCAGGCGGAATCTGCGGAACGGCACTCATGACGCACGCTCTGCAGCTCGCTCATCGGCGGACGCCATCGCTGCTGCGTCATCCATCCGCATCGGATCGGGGTGCAGTTCCTCCACCACGTCGCGCACCAGACTGCGGCCACGCAGCAGGTGGCGACCCAACTGCTCGACGAACTGCTCGAAGCGCGCTTTGCCCTGGGCGCGGGCCGCGTCCTTGTGGGCTTCTGGCACCGGCGTGCTGATGGTCAAGAAATAGCGGATGAACAGCGCCAGCGTTTCGATCTGGATGTTCTGGTCGCGCTCCATGCGTTCGGTCTGCCGCGACAGTCGATCCAGCCGCTTGGCAATGGCGGCCTCACGCTGGTCGCCCGCATCGGGTGACAGCCAGGACGCCAAGGCCGCTGCGACGATGGAGGACTTGGACACGCCTTTCTTGGCGGCAAGTTCATCCAGGCGCTTGGCGTGCTCGGGCTGGATGAAAAGATTGAGGCGGTATTGGCTCATAGGTCGATTCCGTCGTTGGGGTCGAGAGAAGCCAGCCGGGCCGTGCGCTGCATGGCCGGGTCGAGCTGGCCGGGAAGCGGGAGCGCCAGGTCGTCGTCATCGAGCAGCTCCAGGTCGTTCGCACACGCGTCCAACTCGGGCTCGTAGGCGACGGTTTCGGAGAGTTCGAGCTGGCGGCGCGGGCCGCCGTCATCGGTGCCGCCCGGACCATCGGCGGATACCGAGGTCGGCGCCGTAGGTACGGCCGGGATCGCCAAGCCGCTCCAGTCGTCGGGGCGGGCTGGCGGCGCGTCGGCGTACCTCCCGACTGCGAGCACGGGCGGTGGCAGGACGCGATCCTTGAAATTGGCGTCGACGTAGTAACGCAGCTTCTTCGCGCGGATCGGGGCAACGCTGGACACCATGACTACGGCGTCCTCAGGTGGAAGCTGCATCACCTCGCCGGGCGTCAGCAGCGGACGTGCAGTTTCCTGACGCGACACCATCAGGTGCCCCAGCCACGGAGCGAGGCGGTGGCCCGCGTAGTTGCGCTGCGCGCGAAGCTCGGTGGCGGTGCCGAGGGTTTCGGAAATCCTTTTCGCCGTCCTTTCGTCGTTGGTGGCGAAAGTCACCCGGACATGGCAGTTGTCGAGGATGGAATGGTTCTGCCCATACGCCTTGTCGATCTGGTTCAGGCTTTGAGCGATGAGAAAGCTGCGGATGCCGTAGCCGGCCATGAAGGCAAGCGCGGACTCGAAAAAATCGAGGCGACCCAGCGCCGGAAACTCGTCCAGCATCAGCAGCAGCTTGTGCCGGCGCGCGATGCCATCGCTGCCGTCGAGCGATTCGGTCAGCCGCCGCCCGATCTGGTTCAAGATGAGCCGGATCAGCGGCTTGGTGCGGCTTATGTCGGAGGGCGGCACCACCAGATAGAGCGATACCGGGTGCTCGGCGGAAATCAGGTCGGCGATGCGCCAATCGCAGCGCGATGTGACTTCGGCCACGGTCGGGTCGCGGTACAGGCCGAGAAACGACATGGCGGTGGAGAGCACGCCCGATCGCTCGTTGTCCGACTTGTTGAGCACTTCGCGGGCAGCGGATGCGACAACCGGGTGAGGCGCATCGCCCAGGTGCTTCGTCGTCATCATCCGGTGCAGCGTCAGCTCGAACGGACACGCCGGGTCGCTGAGGAAGTTGGCGACGCCGCGCAGCGTCTTGTCCTCGCCTGCGTACAGAACATGCAAGATTGCACCGACCAGTAGCGCGTGGCTGGTCTTCTCCCAATGATTGCGCTTCTCTAACGCACCTTCAGGGTCAACCAGAATGTCGGCGATGTTCTGCACGTCGCGCACTTCATGTGCGCCGCGCCGGACTTCAAGCAGCGGGTTGTAGGCGGCCGACTGCCTATCGGTGGGGTTGAAAAGCAGGCAGTGCGAAAAGCGCGAACGCCAGCCCGCCGTGATCTTCCAGTTCTCTCCCTTAATGTCGTGAATGACGGCGGACGCCGGCCACGAAAGCAACGTAGGCACCACCAAGCCCACGCCCTTGCCCGAGCGCGTGGGTGCGAAGCTCAGGACATGTTCCGGCCCCTCATGTCGGAGGTATTGGTCGTCGTGTTGGCCGAGGAAGACGCCCGCCGGGAGGGTCAGTCCAGCTTTGCGGATGTCGACGGCATCGGCCCAGCGTGCCGAACCATAAGTCGTAACCAGCCGCGACTGCCGAGAACGCCATACCGACATGGCGATGGCGACGAGTAAAGCGAACAAACCGCTACCACCCGCAATCGCACCGCCTGTGTCGAAGACGTGCGGCGCGTAGGCATCAAAGAAGAACCACCATTCGAACAAGCGCCACGGGTGATAAACCGGTACACCTAGAAGATCGAACCAGGGCGATCCGAGGCGTACTTGATAGCCAAGGGTCGCTGCTGTCCATTGTGTGGCGCCCCAGACGCCGGCGATCACGATGCCGATTACCACAGCGATCTGGCCGAACAGAACGTTCGTCCCTTGCATGACCTGTCCTCCGATTTCTCCTGCGCTGGTGTCTCATTGAAAGCGTTGCACAGGGGGTGTCGCAGGCGTCAGGATCGGTTCTGGGCTAGTGCCGGTCAAAGACCGTTCGCAGCACAATGGTCGAGGGAAAAGAAAGAATGAGCGCGGTGGCGAGTCAAAGAAAAGCGCCGCAAGCGAAAGCGCACTGCGGCGCATACAGAGTTCCAAGCAAGTTACCCAAAAAAAGCCGTCAATGGGCCTTGCTTCCACTCATAGGCAATATTTAGATATCATGAAAAACGATGATATTTAAGATTGGAATAAAAATGAAAAATATCAAGAGTATGGATCTCAACTTGCTCAAGGCGCTGGACGCATTGTTAGACGAACGCAATGTGACACGGGCGGCGGCCCGTCTGGGACTAACCCAGCCGGCCTTGAGTGGCATGCTGACGCGGTTGCGCGAGAGCTTCGGTGACCCGCTTTTCGCGCGCTCGCAGCGGGGTATCGTTCCAACGCAGCGGGCGCTGGATCTAGGGATGCCTGTCAAGCAGGTGCTCGCCGAAATCGACGCGCTGCTCCAGCCACCTTCCTTCAATCCGGCCACCGCACAACTGACCTTCTCCATCGCCGCGACGGACTATGCGCTGCGTGCCGTTGCTGTCCCATTTCTATCGGCACTTAAACGGCACGCACCGCGTGTACGAGTCTCATTAGTGCCAGTCGAGAGCGGGCAGCTACAGAACCAGCTTGAGCGCGGTCAGATCGATTTAGCCCTCCTGACGCCAGAGATCACTCCGCCAAATCTGCATGCCCGAGAGCTGTTCAAGGAACACTATGTGTGTGTCCTGCGGGAAGACCATCCTGCGGCTATGGGGCGCAAGCTGACCGTTAAACAGTTCTGTGCTCTCGACCATGCGCTTGTTTCCTACGATGGTGGAGGTTTCCGCGGCGTCACCGACGATGCGCTAGAACAGTTGGGCAAACGACGCAGCGTCACACTGTCGGTCAAGAGCTTTCTGATCTTGCCAGACATCCTGCGTGCCAGTGACATGGTTGCGATCTTGCCGAGCCGCTTGGTCGCCGGTATGGACAAGCTGGCTATCTCCCTGCCGCCGGTGAAGATACCGGGGTTCACCAAGACGGCTGCTTGGCACGAACGCACCCATCACGATCCAGCACATCGCTGGATACGAGCACTGCTGTTCACTTCCTGTGCTAACAACAAGTAGGCAAGATCGCTCCTATCGTCATGCTCAGCACAACTCTACCTCGCACTACAAATAAGCAATCAGTCGGCTCAATTGGAGACGCGCCCTTTCGTAGCGCCGCTGCGAGATAGCCTAGTCGGTGGATGGCAGAACCTAGGCCTTGATATCATATTTTATGATATCAAAAATAGAAACTTAGGATTTCACTTATTGCAGATGGAGGCTCATGATTTGCTCCATGACCACTTGAATGACGCAGCCACCCCTGTTGCGTCATCGACATTTTGTGAAGGAGCTTCGATATGAGCAAGCAACAGAACGCCATCCTCTGGCCCGAAGGCTACACGCCGGGCTTTACTGAGAATTTCGCCTCCAATGAGATCATCGCCGCCGGCTTGAGCGCGGCCGACGTATGGCCTCTACTCGTCACACCATCGCTGTGGCCAAGCTACTACGCCAACTCGGCTAACGTGTGCTTTCATGACGGCAAAGGCCCGGTACTGGCCGACGGCGATCGGTTTTACTTCGAGACCTTCGGCTTCCCGGTAGAGGGGCAGTGCAACGAATACGTGCCACCTGCGGATGGGCAACCCGGCCGCGTGGCCTGGCACGGCTGGTCCGGCGAGGAAGGCACAGATACGCGCCTGGATGTGCATCACGCCTGGCTGGTTGAGAACCTGGACGGCAGGCGCGTGCGCATCCTCACGCAGGAAACTCAGAAGGGCAAACCGGCCGAGGAGCTGCACAACGCCAAACCCAACCCGATGATCAACGGCCATCAGGACTGGCTCGACAGCTTGGTCGAGGCAGCGCGCAAAGCCAAGCAGGCGTAGTGGTCTCCGGCCGCTTGATCCCAAGCGTCTGAACGGAGAAAACCATGATGAGAACTCCCCTCAGGATTCTGCTGGTCCTGACTTCGCAGGCAACGATGGGCGACGAACTGCTCAACCGCGAATGGTTCCGCAGTCGGACCGAAGCGAAGGTGCTGATCGAACGTTGGCGACAGTTCTACAACGAGCAGCGGCCGCATAGCGCGCATGCTTACAAACCGCCGGCGACGATCCGGCGCAACTGGATCCAATCCGATAGCATCCCCTCCGAACTCACTGCCTGACTGGCTACAAAGTTCGTACTCAGGTCACCTTGGCGCAGGCACTGAAGGTGGAGCCACCCGGAATGGGTGCTCCCACCGCCTTACGCGCACTGGCTCGAACTCTCCCGAGGCGCCGGCAAGCTCGTCACATAGCGACTAGAGAGAGGAGGTGACCGTACGAGTTCCCAGCGCCCGATCCACTCTGGGAGCTGGGTCGCCTAGCGACTACGCTACCAATGGAGCTAGCGATCAACTCGATAACTTGAGCGTGATAACGCCCAGGATGATCAACGCCACGCCAAGGTATCGCATCAGGGAGGTTGGGTCGCCATAGAAATGAATTCCGACTAAGAAAGTTCCCGCCGCTCCGATACCCGTCCACACCGCATAAGCAGTCCCAATCGGTATCTGACGCTGAGCAAGCCATAGGAAGGCGCCGCTAATTGTCATGAAAGAGACGGCTACTGCGACCCCACTCCAACGCGATGTTGGCTCTTGCGCCATTTTCAGCCCGACCGGCCATCCGATTTCAAACAATCCAGCCAAAACAAGATAGATCCAACCCATTGCGATTCTCCTTCAAATTTTTCATATCCGGCATACATACTCCGGCATGACCACCAGCTTAGAACTTCGGCGGCTCTTTAGGCGTGGTGTGGGGCACATCGCCATCTTCGTAAAAGCGCTTTCGCGTAGCCTCGGCAACCCGGTTACATAGTTGGTCGCCCAGCATTGGTCGATCCAACTTGCATTGCTTGCGCAACTCTTTCAGACGCTCAGGATTGAGCGCTAATTCATCGACTGTCGGAAGGTTGGCTTTATCTGGTTTCCCAGATGGGCTGCAGGCTGCCAATGTCGAGGAAAGCAATATGAGAGCAATCTTCTTCATGGTTAATTTTCTTTGGGAGATTGTGTGATGGTTTACCGCCGACCTTTGGCATCTGGAGATTTGATCGAATGAACGCGTTCCATGAAGCGAGTCAGCATTTCTGACGGCTCGCTGGCCGGCCGTAGTAGATAGGTCGTGAGCATTGGCGAACGTCCAGTCAGCGGCCGTGCGACCCCCCCCTGTTCCCTGCTGGCTGTGATATGCGCGCCTCCTGTGAGGCCTAGTGCAAGTCCCGCCGAAACCAGGACCATCATTAGATCGCTGGAAGTCACGCGTTCGGCAATCAGTGGCTCTATGTCCACGCGACGTAGCACCCGTTCAACTTGCCGAGCATGGCCCTCACACGCCACCGCGTCGCAGAGCACCAGCGGATACCGCAACAGCTCTTCTAGGGGAATCTGTTTGTGGGATAGCAAGGGGTGCCGTGCGGGCACAGCTACCATCAGAGGGTCACTCCACACCGGCACGGCGATGATGCCTTCGCCGACTTCATCCGATTGAGCGAAGCCGAGATCGTACAGTTCGCCACACAATCCCTTGATTTGCTGTGCCAAAGGCACCTCGAAGAAGCGAACTTCCACTTCCGGCTCTTCCTGCCGGCAGAGCGCCAACAACGCAGGCAGGCGCGATGGCGTGATTCCATCAGACAATGCAATACGGAGCTGGCAATGAAAGCCATTGGCTGCGGCGTTCACACTGTCGCGCGCCTGCTGCAAAGCTGCGAAGACACGCGGCACGCTCTCAAAGAAGAGCCTGCCCGCACGAGTCAAGCGGGTGCTCCGAGTGGTTCTCGCAAATAGCGCTACGCCCAACTCTTCCTCAAGTTCCTTGATGGCGCGCGACAGCGGCGATGTCTCTATGTGGAGGCGCTCTGCGGCTCGGGCAAAGTGCAGCTCCTCTGCCACCGCCAGAAAGTAGCGCAGGTGTCGAATTTCCATGTTCGCATTCCTCATCACTCAGGCCTCACCACCTTCGCCTTGCGTCACGCTATTTAGCTAGCCTTCGCAAGCTGCTCCAGCATGTTTCTGCGATCAAACAGGAGAGCCGGATAATGCTTTTGCCAGGACGCCCCATTGCATGGCTGTCTCGGCCCGCGTGCGGATCAGCGAAGCCTGCGCTGACAGCACCCCGGCCTCAGCCTCGGCCACCACCGTGGCGTCCACTTGTCCCGCCTCGAACAGACGTCGGCTGCGATCGAGCTGACGCTCCGCGACTGCGACACCCTCGGCCTGATGCTCCAGTGCTGCGTGCTGCGTATGCCAACCGAGATATGCGTTCTCTACGTCCTGCAAAGCACTCAACAAAGTGCGCTCGAACTCCGCACGGGCAGCTCGGCTGCGCGCCTCTCCGGTCTCGATGCCGGCACGGATCGCGCCACCATCGAAGATCGGCAACGACACCCCGGCCCCAAGTGAAAAAATGTTTCCAGTGATGCGGGTTCCCACACTCTCTACGCGCTGCCGTCCGCCGCTCAGGTCCAACACCAGCCTGGGGAAGCGTTCGCCTTCGGCTGCGTTCCAGCGCGCGGTTTCGGCGGCGAACTTCGCTTCGGCGGCGCGCACGTCGGGCCGCTCACTCAGCAGGTCCGCAGGTATGCGTGTCGGTGTCCAGTCCGGGACGGCGAGCGACGCAAGAGTTGGGGAAGCTGCAGGCGCTCCGGGCGTTTGTCCCACTAGTACATCGAGTGCATGCGTCGCCTCGCCGCGCGCACGCCGCAGTTGCTCTTGCTCCACGCGCAGTGCGACGACGCCGGCGCGGGTACGCTCGATGTCGAAGCCGGTAGCTTGTCCGGCCTCGAACTTCCGTTGCATCAGCAAGACGAGTCGTTCTGCGGATGCCAGCCGCGCCGCGGCTAGCGCTTCGAGCTCACTGGCTTGGCGCTGCTGCACAGCCGCCGACACTGTTTCAAACGCGACCTGCCACCGCGTGGCAACCCACGCTTGTTCGGCTGCCACCGCATCCAGGCGCGCACCTTCTGCTGCCTGCGAAAGCCGTCCCGACAGGTCTGCCTCCCACGATGCGGACAACGTGGCGCGGCCATCATTGCCGATTGCAACGTTCTCTGAATAGTCGCGTCCTCGAGTTGCCTGCGTGCCCGCGGACAACGAGGGGAGCAGGGAGGCCCGTGCTCGCCGCGTGGCGGCCGATGCCTCGTCCACGCGCGCTCGCGCAATCGTCAGTTCGGTATTGCGCTCCAGCGCCGCCCGGACCAAGGCATTGAGGTGCGGATCGCCGTAGGCCGTCCACCAATCGACGGGAAGAGTACGGCGGGACGATTTGTCCAAGATGCCTTCACCTCCCTCTTCATTTGAGAAATGGGCCGGTACATCCAGGCGAGGTGGATCGGCAGAGTGCGGGGCATGGCTGCAGGCCGCAAGAAGCAGTAGCGGAGAAATCATGGCAATGAGGCGATAGCGTTCAAGAATTTGAGACATGGCAGCTCCTTGCGCTCCGAAAAAGTCTTGACGGACTGTTGTATGGCTTCTACTATACCGTCTGGACTGTATATGACTCAAGCTTTTTTGGAGCACGACCATGCCGCCCCGCGCGAAAACAAAGTTGCCCCCCCCCGTCCACTGCCCATAGCAGCGCCGATGCGCAGCCCGGCCTCCAGCAAGGAGCCCAGCGAACTCGCGACCGCATCCTGCAGGCCGCCCGCGAACTGGTGCTGGAGGAAGGTGCCAGTCGCTTGACACTGGACGCCGTCGTTGTGCGGGCCGGGTTGAGCAAAGGGGCGTTTCTCTATCACTTCAAGACCAAACGCGATTTGTTCGTGACACTGATCGACGAGATGATCCGGGCGTTCGACGCGGTACAAGCCAATCACGAGCGCAGGTTTGCCGGAGATCCGGACCCCTGGCTGTCGAGCCAGGTGGAAGCGATGCCCGACGACGAGATGCAGAAGATGGGCGCAGCGCTGCTCGCGGCAGCTGCGGAAGATCCAACACTTCTCGACCCACTGCGCGAGTGTTACCGCGTGCAGTACGAACGCGTGCGTCGATCCCCGCGTGGCACCGAGACCGCGGCACTCATCATGCTGGCATTGGATGGCGCCCTGTTCGCCGATCTTCTGGGTTTGCCAATACTCGCACCCGCAGAGCGGCGGCATTTCTTTCGGGCGCTCCAGGATCTCGCCTCGGGCCATCTCGAACTTGTCCCGGCAAAAGGACGCACATGAGTCGCGTCCGTAGCGGTGTCATGACCGCGTGCGCACCGCGCTCCTTGGCGGTTGCTTGCACACTATCCATTTCGACTCTGCTCTCAGGGTGCGGAAACTCGCAATCCACCGTATCCGAGCCTCCGCGCGCAGTGAAGCTGCGCCGCCGCGCAGTCGGATCTCCCGCATAGCTCTCGCATCGAATTGACTGGCTCGGCGCGAGCAACCGAGCGCAGCATCCTAGGATTTGAAACAGGAGGACGGATCGCCAAGTTGAACGTCGACGTGGGTGAACGGTTCTCCCGCGGCCAAGTCCTGGCAGAACTTGATGCGCAACCTGACCGGCTTCGCGTGACACAAGCGCAAGCATCCCTGGCGGCCGCCGAAGCCGGCCTGATGGATCGACGTGTACAGACAGATCAACAGCGCCGGTTGCTCGAAAGCGAAGTCATCTCCCCTGCTGCGTTCGAGAGCGCGAAGGCGCAGCTAGCGGTCGCAGAGGGTCAAGCGCGCACTGCCAAGGCGGCGCTTGGCCTGGCCGAACGAGCACAACGTGGCACGATGATCGTCGCTCCTTTCGATGGTGTCGTGGCGGAAAAGCTGGCTTTGGCGTTCACCGACATTGCTGCTGGTGCGCCGGTATTTCAGGTCGACGGCGTGCGCAGTGGCACTGAGATCATCGCGAACGCGTCTACTACACAGGCACCTCACATAGATGTCGGCCAACGCGCAGAACTGAGCTGGAGCGGAGCCGAACAACCAATCCGAGCGGTGGTACGTCGTGTCGGTCTGCGCGCCGAAAATGGCTCGCTCCTACCCGTGGTGCTAGTGCCTGAAGATAACGCGCAAGCGCGCGCACTTCGGCCAGGTATTCCCGTACAGGTCGTGCTCGACGCACCTGCGGCAACCTCCAAGACCTCTCGGCCCGAGACTGTATCCATACCTTATGCCTCGCTGGTGCTCGGCACGAAGCCGGGCGAGGCTTCCGTCTTCGTCTACACCCCTGAAGATAAGAAGGTGCACCGTCGCGCGGTGCGCTTCACGCCGGTACAGGAAGGAGACAGCGCGCGCGTCCTCGCTGGACTCAAGCCCGGCGAGACGGTGGTTGCCGCCGGAGGAGGATGGCTCACCGATGGACAGCCAGTGACACCACTGGAAGCCACCACTCAATTGACCAAGCGCTAACGCGATCCACCAGGTTACTTCATCATGAAGATCACCGAGATGGCGCTGCGCGCCAGTCGACTTACCTACTTTGTAGCGCTCATCATTTTCGTCGCCGGCATCGCGACCTTCCTGAATTTTCCTTCTCAGGAGGAGCCGACTGTCACGGTCCGCGATGCGATGGTCACGGCGTTGAACCCGGGGCTGCCCGCCGAACGCGTTGAGCAACTCATTGCCCGGCCGATCGAGGAGCGCTTGCGCGAACTGGCAGAGGTCAAGCGCGTGACGAGCACCGTGCGCGCAGGCAGCGCCATGATCCAGGTCACGATCTGGGACCGCTACACCGACTTGGCACCGATCTGGCAGCGCGTCCGGGCCAAGGTCGCCGATTCGAAGGATGCCTTACCACAGAGCACGATGGGGCCTTTCGTCGACGAAGACTTCGGCCGCGTCGCGGTTGCCTCGATTGCGGTCACTGCACCAGGTTACTCCATGAGCGAGATGCGCGTCGCGCTCAAGCAGATGCGCGACCGCCTGTACACCGTGCCTGGTATTGAGCGCATCACTTTCTACGGCCTGCAGGAAGAGCGCGTCTATCTCGAATTCGATCGGCCTAGGCTCGCGCGATTGGAGCTGACACCACAGGGGGTGATCGACCAACTCGTCAAACAGAACGTCGTCGCTTCGGGTGGACAAATTGTTGTCGGCGGCATCAATGCAACCTTGGCGGTCAGTGGCGAAGTGCGTGACGCTCCCTCCCTGCGAGCAATGCCGATCGCGCTGCCACGACCGCAAAGTAGTACGGCGCCCGTGCCGACGATCGCATTGGGTGAACTGGCGCAGGTGAGTGTGCGGCCAGCCGATCCGCCGGAATCTGCTGCCATCTACAAAGGCCAGCCCGCTGTCGTCATGGCGGTTTCGATGGCCTCCGGTCAGAACGTGGAGCAGTTCGGAAAAGCGCTCAAAGCACGGGTTGCAGACCAGGAGAAGCTGCTGCCGGCGGGTTTCGATCTGTCATACGTCACTTTCCAGGCCGATGTCGTCAAGCACGAGATGGGCAAAATGAACCACGTCATGATGGAGACGATCATCGTCGTCCTCGGTGTCGTCGTGCTATTTCTCGGTTGGCGCACCGGGATCATCGTGGGCATGATCGTGCCGTTGACGATCCTCAGTGCACTCATCGTCATGCGCGCGATGAACATCGAGCTTCAGAACGTCTCGATGGGCGCCATCATCATTGCGCTCGGCTTGTTGGTGGACAACGGCATTGTGATTGCCGAAGACATCGAACGCCGCCTGGCCGGTGGCGAAGATCGTAAGCATGCCTGCCTCGAGGCGGGCCGCACGCTCGCCATTCCGCTGCTCACGTCCTCGCTCGTGATCGTGATCGTGTTCTCGCCGTTCTTTTTTGGCCAGAACGCCACGAGCGAGTATCTGCACAATCTCGTGGTCGTGCTGGCACTGACGTTGTTCGCTTCGTGGCTGCTGTGCCTGACTGTCACGCCCCTATTGTGCTACCACTTCGCCAAACCCCATCACAAGCAGGAGCAGGGCGACGCCTATGACACCCGCTTCTACCGTGGCTACCGGCGCGTACTGGAGTGGGTGCTCCACCATAAGGCGGTCTATGTAGCGTCGATGATCGCGGCGCTTGCCATTGCGCTGTATGGCTTCACCACCCTGCCGTACGATTTCATGCCCAAGTCCGACCGGCTTCAGTTCCAGATTCCGGTGCAGCTCGCCCCCGGTACCGACTCGCGCGAAACGCTCGCCCGCGTGAAGCAGATCAGTGGTTGGCTGGGCGACACGAACATCAATCCAGAAGTCTCCGATCACATCGGCTACGTCGCCGATGGTGGCCCGCGCTTCATCCTTAGCCTGAATCCACCACTGCCGGCATCGAACATCGCGTACTTCGTTGTCACATTGAAGCCGAAGAGCGACATCGACGCCGTCCTCGCCCGCACCCGCAGCTACTTTGCGCAAGCACATGGCGACGTGCGCGCCGAGCCCAAGCGTTTCTCGCTCGGTGCGACCGAGTCAGGGACTGCCATTTATCGCGTCAGCGGTCCGGATGAGGAGGTATTGTTGGGGGCCGCGTCCAAAATCGAAGCAGCGCTGCGCAAGCTGCCCGGCACCATCAACGTCAAGAACGATTGGGATACGCGCGTTGGCCGCATCGACGTACGGGTCGACCAGGACCGCGCGCGTCGGGCGGGCGTGACGACTGAAGACATCGCTGGCGGGCTGGATGTCCGCTACAGCGGCAGATCGATCTCGGTTATTCGCGACGGTGACACCTCCGTCCCGATCGTCCTGCGCAGTATCGTAAGCGAGCGTCGCAGCACGGCAGACGTAGGCGCGACGCTCATCTATCCCACCAACGGCGGTCCAGCGGTGACGCTGGCTCAGGTCGCAGACGTATCGCTCGCGAGCGAGCCCTCGGTCATCCAACGGCGCAATCTCATCCGCACGATCACCGTGCAAGGACAGAACACCTCTTACACCGCCCAGGAGATCATCAACCGCCTGGCGCCTAGCGTCGCTGCCCTGGACCTGCCCGCGGGCTACTCGGTTGAACTTGGCGGCGAGATCGAGGAAGCCGCCGAATCGAACGCCGCGCTGTCGACCTACATGCCCCTCGCATTTCTGGCGATGCTGATGCTGTTCGTATGGCAGTTCAATTCTTTCCGCAAGCTCGGTGTGATCCTCGCGACGATCCCTTTCACGCTTATCGGCGTGGTATTGGCTCTGAAGCTGACCGGCACACCTTTCAGCTTCATGGCGACCTTCGGCGTACTGGCCCTGTTCGGGATCATTGTCAACAACGCCGTGCTCTTGCTGGAACGCATCGACCAGGGGCTAGCGGAAGGCCTGCCACGCCATGAAGCCTTGGTTGGGGCCGCGATACAACGGCTTCGTCCAATCGTGATGACCAAGGTCACCTGCATTTCGGGACTGGTGCCACTCATGCTCTTCTCCGGACCATTATGGAAAGGGATGGCGATCGCGATGATCGGTGGGCTGGCACTCGGAACGCTGGTGACGTTGGGCTTGATTCCGCTGCTTTACGAAGTCCTGTTTGGAATCAAGCGAATTGGGCCGTGGAACCTGAGTGTCGCCACCGCGCATGGAGATCGCTCATGAGTCTCTTGCGAGCCGCCGCGTGCTGCGCATTCTCAGAATTCGTATGCACCCACGCTTCATGCGTATGTCTCGCTAGGCTTATGCGATTCAGCACCCATCCGCTGATCTGGAAATCCTGGTCGATTGTCATTGCCGCAGGGGTTCTAGGAGCGGGCTATCCACTGGGCCTGCGGGCCATCACGGCGGGCGGTCCGATGCGCTGGGTCGGCCTCTGTGTGGCAGTGACGTGCATGGCGGCCAGCGGCGCACTTTTGTGGTTCGCGCTCAAGCGGATTCCGATCAGCGCGGCCTCTGCAGCCTGGGCAGGAATCGGGCTACTTGGAAACTTGGGCGTCGGCGCCCTCCTACTAGGCGATGTCGCATCGGTAACGCGCTGGTCTGGCACCGCCCTCATCGCAGCAGGCATTGCCTGTCTTAGTTTCGTTTGATCAAGGAGACCCATTATGAAGAGCAAAACTGCATTGATCCGCGGCGGCATCTTTTTTTGCGTAGCAGGCGCGCTCTCTGGATGCGCGACCAACAGCATGACGCGCTCCGGATTTCTCGGCGACTACGAGAAGTTATCGCCGACACGATACGAGAACGTACTGATGTACCGCGCAGCGGGATTCGAGCCCAAGCGTTATGCCGCTGTCGTGGTGGAAGAAGCGCAGATCAAGACCGCCTCGGGTCGCATCGATGGGCTCGATGACGCGCAGCAGCGCGAAGTGCTAGACCATGTGACGAGCGAACTGAAACGCCAGGAAGGCAAAAGTCCCGCCCCCCCAGGTGGCGCGGGACAGGTTCGGGTGCGTGTAGCGGTCACCGAACTGCAGACACCGAATCGGGCAGTCAATGCAATGACGACCCTGCTGGTTGGACCCGTGACGACGGGTGGTGCCAGCCTAGAGTTCGAAGCAGTCGATTTAAGGACGGGACGCCGGGTTGCTGCCGCCAGTTGCTTCGAGCGCGGCAACGTCATTAAAGAGTTCGCCGGTTCGTACACATTGCTGGGTCATGCCAAAGCGGCGATCACGAACTGCATCGAGCGCATCGACAGCGCTTGGCGGGACACGCAGCCATGAGCAACGCTTCACAGGCTTGGCTCCGGCAGGATGCCATGGTCGGCGGTGATCACAAATGGCTGGCGGGTGGCGACTGGACGATAGAGCACTACGCCAGTCTGGCAAAATCCGTGTCCGCCGCCCGCATCAGTCATGCCGAGGGGTACGCCACTCCCTTACTCGACTGGACGCAAGTCCAGAGACTGGACACCGCCGGCGCGGCTCTGCTGGTGGAAATTCTCGGGCCAGACTCGATACTCGACCGGCCGGAGGCAGCTCCAAATCTGTCCTCGGATCGCCTCGCCCTAATGAGAGCGCTGGCCGCCGCTGCTACCGATCAGCAGAAGACGGAGAAAGCAGCGGTGAGCGGGAATCCTCTGCTCCGCGGTCTGGGACGCATAGGCCTGACCTTGGAACAGGGCTGTCGTGCGTGTCTTGGTCTGGCCGGGTTCGTGGGCCAGATCATCGAAACATGGAGCCGTACCGTTCGTCACCCGCGTCGCTGGCGCGCGACCTCGGTGATCGCTCAAATCCAGCGATCAGCGGTGGACGCCATTCCCATCGTGGCGCTACTGAGCTTCATGGTAGGAATGGTGGTGGCGTTCCTGGGAGCAACGGTGCTGGCCAACTTCGGTGCGAGCATCTTCTCGGTGCATCTGGTCGCCTTCTCGTTCATGCGCGAGTTCGGAGTGCTGCTCCCGGCCATATTGATTGCAGGCCGTACCGCAAGCGCGTACACCGCCCAAATCGGTTCGATGAAGGCAAATGAAGAGATCGATGCGCTTCGCTCCAACGCGCTCGACCCCATCGAGTTACTGGTGCTGCCACGCGTGCTGGCGCTTCTTGTGTCCTTGCCACTGCTCACCTTAGTAGGCATCTTGGCTGGCATTGCGGGCGGCGCCACCGTATGCGCACTGAGCTTGGAAATTCCTCCCGCACAGTTCCTTGCCATCGTGCAGGAAAAAATCGAGGTGCGCCATTTTCTTGTCGGAATGAGCAAGTCCCCGCTCTTCGCGGTGATGATCGCCGCTATCGGCTGCCATGAAGGGTTCAAGGTCGCCGGTAGCGCTGAGTCGGTAGGCGACCACACGACGTCTAGTGTCGTGCAATCAATCTTCATGGTGATCCTGATAGACGCCATCGCTGCACTGTTCTTCATGGAGATGGGCTGGTGAGCGCGGTGAAGCAAGACACCGACAACGGTGTGCGACACGCTATTGAAGTGCGCGGCCTGGACAACAGGTTTGGAACCCAGCAGGTCCATCAGGACCTAGACCTGGACGTGCGGCGCGGGGAAATCCTTGGCGTGGTGGGAGGGTCAGGCACCGGGAAATCCGTGCTCTTGCGTAGCGTCGTCGGGCTGCAGAAGCCGCATTCGGGCGTGGTCCGTATCGGGGGGCGCGACCTACTGCGAGCCCAATGGCTTGCGCGCGCGCGTATGGAGCGAAGGTTCGGCATTCTGTTCCAGAAGGGCGCGTTGTATTCATCGCTGACCGTCTTGGAGAACGTCGCTCTTCCTTTGATCGAGCATGTCGGTCTGGCGCGGCCTCTTGCCGAGCGTTTGGCAAGAAGCAAGCTGGGCTTGGTGGGGTTGCCTGCCGGAGCGGGAGACAAGTATCCGGCCTCGTTGTCCGGAGGCATGGTGAAACGAGCAGCACTGGCGAGAGCCTTGGCGCTTGATGCGAACATCCTGTTTCTTGACGAACCCACCGCAGGACTGGATCCAATCGGGGCTGCATCTTTCGACCAATTGATTCTGACCCTGCGCAATGCACTGGGCCTCACGGTGTTTCTGGTAACCCACGACCTCGATACGCTGTACACCATATGCGACCGTGTCGCGGTCCTGGCGAACCAGAAGGTACTCATCAACGACGGCATCGAGGCAGTCGAGCGCTTCAAGCACCCGTGGATACAGGAATACTTTCACGGCCCCCGTGGCCGTGCGGCCGCACAGGCCACTGGTGCTTCCAGCCAAGAGACGCAGCCATGAAACCCCTCCGCATCTGCATCATTCTTCCGTCGCGCACGCATTGGGCTGGGCGCACGCAATATTTAAACTCTGAGAACGAGGTGGTCTGATCATGGAACCACGTGCCCATCATGTATTCATTGGTCTGTTCGTCGTGCTGCTCGGTGCGATTGGTATTGGCTTCGCGCTTTGGCTCAGCGACACACGTTCCGACCACGATTACCAGTATTACCGGATTATGTTCGATGAGCCAGTGACCGGGCTTACGCCCGGCAGCCAGGTTCAGTACAGCGGAATCACGATTGGCGAAGTCGTTGCACTTTCTCTTTCACCGCGAGACCCAAGGCGGGCGATAGCGCGCGTACGCATCAATGCCACCATCCCGGTCCGGCAGGATACCCGCGCTGAATTGGTCATCACGGGAATTACCGGCAACGCGGTGATCGAGTTGAGCGACGGTGGGCCAAACGTGCCATTGCTGGATCGGAGAGAGGACGAGGAACCGTTGATCCTCGCACCACGTTCGGCGATGGCATCCCTGGTCTCCGGTGAGGGGAACAGCATGACGACACTCAACGGCATCTTGCTGCGCACGCAGGAGTTACTGTCGAAGGAGAATTTGGCTCTTGTGCACCGCAGTCTGGTGAATCTTGAACAGACCACGGGCGCGGTCGCTGACCAGAGGGCCGAGATCGCGACGTTAATCAGCAATCTGACCGAAGCAAGCAGAGAATCGACAGCTGCCGTGCGCCAAGCAAATAGCACTCTTCGCGATGCCAACCTGCTACTAAATAACGATGGTAAGCAAATCATGGTGAACACGCGTGATGCAACGGCATCCCTCGAACGCGCCGCTTTCAGGGTTGAGACGCTACTGCAAAACAATCAGGAATCGCTGAACCAGGGCTTGGCCGCCACAGGTCCTGCCATGCACGAACTCCAGCAGGCGCTGGCCAATCTAAACACCGTGCTGCGCCGACTGGATCGCAATCCGGCGCAATACCTGCTCGGTGGAGAGAACATTGAGGAAACCAAGCCGTGAACACTTCCGCCAGGATGATTCCCGTCGCTGCCGTGACTATGACGCTAGTACTCGGCTTGTCCGCGTGCAGTGTGCTTCCCAAAGCAGCTCCAATGGTCACCTACAAATTGCCCGACTATCACATCGCCCAGGCGGAGAGTACGCCGCGCGCCGTTCCGGGACCCGGGGCGCTGCGCGTCTACGCCCCTGAGAGTAGTCGCGTCCTGGATTCGGAGCGGCTGTTCATTGCGCAGCCCGATGGTCGCTTGTCGGCTTGGCAAGGAGTGCGTTGGGCCGACCCCGCACCGGTGCTGCTGCGTGACCGAATCGTCGAAGCCTTCATGCGCGATGGGCGGTCGACTTCCGTGATTACCGATAGCACCCCAATGAGCGCCGATATGGAGTTGCGCAGTACGCTGCGGGCGTTCCAGCTCGAATACCGCGGCACTGAAGCGATCGCCGCGGTTCGGCTCGATGTGCAACTGGTCGATCCGGCCAAACGGACTGCTATTGCCAGTAGACGCTTCGAAGCAATCCAAGCCACAGGCAGCAAGCGAGAGGCCGATGTGGTGAGCGCGTTCGGTGTCGCCACGGATATATTGGCCGGGCAGATCGTTGAATGGGCAGTTCAGGTCGGGGCAGCGCGTTTGCGAGTTGCACCGGAATTGGCAAGCAACCATGCACCCACAGCGTCGTCGATAAGCACAGACTAGTCGTCTTAACGGAGCACAGAAGCTAGGGCCAAAACGCTGCTCGACACCTTAACTCGGTACGACAGCCTACGGCCCCGATCCAATCCCAGGACCTCTTTGCCGTCCAACCTCCCATGACACACCGCCGCCGCGTACAGTCGCGGCGATCTGCTGCCCCAGTCGTGGCTCGATTATCGGCCGCCAAGGCACCAGACTGAATCCCATGCCGTCATCGAGCAGCGCATAGCGACCGCTGGCGAGCATGACCGAGCGCCGGTAGATGCCGGCTACGCGCTGCCCGTCTGTGACGTGCCGATGCTCCAATCCGCTATCGGCGGCAATGTGCTGGGCGGCCTGCGCCAGCTCCCGATTGCGCAGCGTTTCCAGCAGATTCCGGGAGAGAATCAGCCGCTGCCCGCGCCGCTGGGCCAGCCCCTGTTCTTCGAGGAAGTCGGCGCGCTGCTGCAAGGCTTGCCTAGCATCGCCGCCAAAGCCCAGGTCGCCCAGTCCCTTGCCGCCGCCGATCAACTGCTGATCCAGCCAGGTCGCGCCGATGACGCGGGCCTGCCGTTCAATCGGCAGATGCGATTTCAGTTCGACCGCCACGCCGCCCAGCCGCTGCGCGTCGTACTGGCGGCCACGCTCGGCCAAGTCGTCCGGCACCTTCCATAACCCCTCGGCCACGCGCTCCACGATGCCGGCCCGCCGTAGGGCTTCCAGCCGGCGGATATGGGCCGCCACAGCCTCTTGCGGGTCGCGGCCGGGCTTGGCTCGGCCTTGCTCGATCGCCAGGTGGTGATCGGTGCGGTACAGGCCATTGCTCGCCAGCGTGGCGATGTTCTTGTCGGCCGCCCGCACCTCGGCGGAACCGCGTACCTCCACCACCGCGCCGATGGGATAGTTCGCCAGCTCGTCGCGGGCGTCCAACGCGACGTAGTGGGCTTTGCCGTCCAACCCGTCGATGACCAGATAGCCGCGGTCGTGCAGCTCGTCGGCCAGACCCTTAGCAGCCACGCGACCGACGATAGTGCGGCCGTCGTCGCCCGGCTCGAACACCGCCAGCTCGCGAGGCTTGCCGCTCATGGCCCGCTGCATCGTTCGGATGATGTCGCCACGCTCGCCCAGGGCACGCAAGGTCTTCTCCGCGTCCGCATGGACGGCCCAGGTGCCGGGCTGCACCTCGTCGGCCAGGCCCAGGCGCTGCAAGTGTTGCAGGCGGCCGATCAGCAGCAGGCGCTGGCGTTGCAGCCGGGGTTCGTTGAAGCGTTCGATCTGCACCCGGCCATCCTCGCCGGCCTCGCGCTGCAACGTGCGGTCGAGGCTCGTCCACCGCTCTTGCTCCACCTCGCGCTGCAAGGTCTGCTGGATCTCCAGTTCGGTGCGCGGCCCCAGCCATTCCGTCGCCAGCTCGGCGGCGCGATGGCGGAAGCCGTGGGCGATGTAGTCGCCCGCGATGATGAGGTCTTTGCCGGTATCGTCGCGTCCGCGCACGATCAGGTGCGTGTGCGGGTTGTCGGTGTTCCAGTGATCGACCGCCACCCAATCCAGCCGCGTCCCCAGGTCGGCCTCCATCCGGTTCATCAGGTGCCGGGTGTAGGTGCGCAGGTCGTCCAGCTCCGCACTGTCTTCAGGTGAGACGATGAAGCGGAAATGATGTCGGTCGTCCTGGCAGCGTTCCTTGAAGGCATCGAGGTCGGCTTCGTCGGTCTGCGGCCCGTAGGCACGGCCCGGCTCGCCGTTCCGGCCGGCACCGTCGCGCTCGATGTAGCGCAGGTGCTTGGCGAGCGACTGCGGACTGGCGTTGCGCTGGTTGACCAGCAGCGTCTTGATGGTCACGCGCCGTGACATAGGGGTCAGCTTTGCGCCTGCGAAGCGCGCCGCCGTATGGCCGCGTCCAAGCCGTGAGCCGGGCCGCTGGCCGGCGTGCTGGCCGCTCCCGCCAGCGGTAGGACGGCGCACCGCCGACTTGCCGCCGCTGGCCTTGCCAGCCTGCTTGAGCACCTTGGAAACGAAGCTCTGGCCCTGGCCTTTGCCTCGGTTCTTCGGCGCGCCAGGGCGCACCCAGAAATCATGGTCGCCGCGGTCGGTCATGGCTGTGCTCCCTGCAAGCTCCGGCGTGTCCGAGCGTGCGAAGCACGCGGACATGCCTGCATCGGCGCGTGCCTCGCGCCCCACGCGGCACGGCGGCGAAGCCGCGCCGTGCCGCGCCACCCCCACGTGCAGACTGGCTTTGCGGGCGGCAGAGTGCCGAACCCTTTTGTCTTGCCTTCCGCCTTTGCCCCTCGCTCCCGCTCCGGGCATCGGCGGCCCGGCGGCGCTGCTGCACGAGCAGCCAGCCCGCCGGCGAACACGCCAATGGCCGCAGGCCAGGCGCGTTCGAGGCAAGACGCCTGCACGTTGGGCGGCTGCGCCGAAGGCAGCGCGAAGTGCGGTGCGAATGCACCCGCACTGCACGCGCGACGACACGGCGACGAACAGTAGAACGACATGCCCGATGGCACGATGAGAGGCGCGGCAAAGTGCAGCGAATCGGCGGCCATCATGGACGTGTCTCCAGCCAGATCGGATGCGCAACGCCGATCACGGCGAACGCGCTGACCGGCCCGAAATAGCGGCTGTCGAACGACGCCGGGTTGGTCGCGCTCAACAGGAACAGTTCGCCCGGTTGGAGACGGCGGCAAAGCTGCAAGGATGGCAGCGGCCGGCCCAGCCGGTCGGCAGGCAGGGCGGCGGCCACCGGCACGCCGTCGATGCGAACCTGGCCGGCGACGATGCAAACGTGTTGTGGCGCGACTGCGCCCACACGTTTGAGCAGCGGAACGCGGGTCGGCAGGTAGCCGCGCTGCGCAGCCAGCATGGCGGCCCTGTCGGGCAGCGGCATCAGCACGATGCTGTCCACGGACAGCGGACGTGGCCGCGAGGCGGTGCGCGGGTCGAACGGTTCGATGCGATACCAACCGACCGCCACGCTGTCGGACGGGTTGTAGGCCATTCGCGGCAGGGGCTGCACGAACGCCGCCCAGGCCAGCGCAGCGAGGCCGACGGTGGCGAAGCCTGCCAGCACGAGGCGAGCGCGCAGGCGCGAGCGAGGATGCGGCACGGGGCCGGTCGTGGAAATCGTGGTCATGGCAATGCCCTCCCGGCCAGCCAGGCGGCGTGCCGTTCTGCGGTGTATGTGGGTAGCGCCGAGCGCGCTGCGAGCCGGTTCGCGAGCGTGCGCCAGTACGCGGGCGATGTGTCTGCGGCTGCGATGCCCAGCGCCTCGATGCCGTCGATGCGTTCCAGCACGGCGCGCACGTTGGCATCGCCTTCGGCGTGCAGCAGCAGACGCGCGCCCGGCTGCACGCCGGGGATGCGCTGCACGGCGTCCAGCGGCGTGGCGGTCTGCATCACCATGAGCTGCCAGCGGATCGTGCCGTAGTCGTTGGCCTGCCAACGGATGCGGCACAGAACCGCGTTCGGCAGGAACACGGCGCAGCGCCGCCAGCGGTCGAGCTGGAGCGTGCGCGCCGGTTCGCCGAAGCGCAGGTAGAGCTTGAAGCGCGGTTCGATGTAGGCCAGCGCCACGCGCGTCAGCGGCACGTTGCCGGCCTGGCCGGCGAGTGTCGAAGGCGCCGGCGGCGGCGCAGCCGTGGGCGCACTTGCTTTGGGGGTGTGGGCGGTCGAAGCGGATGCGTTCACGGCGTGCCCTCCGGGGGAAACTCCCGCTCCAGCAGGTCGCGCAGCAGTTCGGCTACGGTCACGCCTCGCGTGAAGGCCGACACCTTGATGCGCGCCCGCATGGCGGGCGTGATGTCGAGCGTCAGTCGAGCGGTGTAGAGGTCGCCTTTCTGCACGGCATCTGCGTCGCCCTGGCGAATCCACGCTTCGGCGTGCGGATTCGCTGGGGGACGCGCACCGATGCCGACGCGCTTGCTGCGTGGTGGTGGCTTCCCAGTCATGTCGGCCACCGCAGCAGTTCGTCGGTGAGCGCGGCGATCTCGCGGGCAGCGGCGCTGTCGGGCGCGGTTTCGCGGGCGAGCCGGCCAGCGGCTACGCTGTCGGCAAAGACGATGCGCTGGTGGATCTCCGAGCGCAGCGCGGGCAGCGGCTGTTCGGCCAGCGATTGCCGTGCCTCCCTGCCGATGATGGTGGTGCTGACGCGCCGGTTGATGACGAAGGCCGCGCGCAGCGCTGGCCGGAACACCTGTGCTTCGCGGATCAGTGCGACCATCTCGGCAGAAGCCCATACGTCGTAGGGGCTGGGCTGCACGGGGATCAGCACGCGCTCGGCCGCCAGCAGCGCGGAACGCGCGAGGGCGGCGATGCGCGGCGGGCCGTCGATGATGATGTGATCGGCCCGCCTGGCGAGTTCTGGCGCTTCCTGATGCAGCGTTTCGCGGGCAAGGCCCACGGCGCTGAACAGACGGGGCAGGCCCTGCTGGCTACGCCGCTGCGTCCAGTCGAGCGATGACCCCTGCGGGTCGGCATCCAGCAGGATGACATGCAGGCCGCGCATCGCCAGTTCGCCGGCGATGTGCGTGGCGAGCGTGGTCTTGCCGACGCCGCCTTTCTGGTTGAGAAACGCGAAGATCATGGCGCGGCCCTCCGAGCTGGAAAGCCGGCCTGGCCGTGCCGTTTCGTGGTTGTCCACCGAAACGGCGCGCTTCTACTAAAAGTTATGTATTTCTTGTTAGGTAAGTTAGAGGGAACGCAAACCCGCGCCGTTGTTGGCTTTCCGGCGTTTTCGTACTCCTGATAGCACGAGGGTCGTACTCCTGATAGCACGATACCCGGTACTCCTGATAGCACGAGGCCGTCCACAGGTTCTCCCGCAGTTATCCCCGTGCCGCGTGCGGCACGGGCCGGAAGGTCAGCAGCTCGGTGTTGTCGTCCGGCATCCGCTCGATGCCGAGGACGTAGCCGGGCAACGACTGCCGCGCCACCAGGGCGCGCACGTCGTAGGCGAAGTCCGAGAAGCGGGCCGCGCTGCCGGATTTGCGGTACAGGTGTCGGAAGTCGAATTGCCAGCCGTGCTCCTGCCGCCCGCCATGCTTGCGCACCAGGCGGTACAGCCAGCGTTCGATACCGCCCTTCAAGCGGAAATAGGCCGGGTCGATGGTCAGCACCAGGGCGGCGTCGAGCACGCCGGCATAGAACCAGTCCGGCAAGATCAGCTCGATGCCCAGCGGGGTGCCGCTGGCGTCGGCGAGTTCCTTCCACTCGTTGATCCACGAGAAGCGATGCAAGCGCCTTCCCGTGGTTTCGCGGATGGACGTGGCCACCGTGGTCGATTGCAGCCGGTCGAGGGCGGCCTTCAGGCGCTGGTAGTCGTTGAGGGACGTGCCGCGCCCGATGAAGCGCAAAATCTCGTAAGGCGTGGCGCGTATCCAGCGCGACGGGCGCAGGCCCGCGTCGCGCGCCTCCACGATCTGCGAGGCGGCCCATATCAGCACGTCGGCATCCCATATCGTTGCGATGCCGTGCTCCTGCGTGCCTTCCACGCGAATGGTGACGTTCCCGCTGCGGAAGTCGATCGGCGCCGTGCGCCGCGACTTGGCAAGCGAGAAGAACGGAAAGGCCATCAAGTCCTGGGAATCGCGTGGCGCCATGTCGCCCGGCAGCGCGCGGAACAGATCGAGCTGTTCGCGCTGCGGCAAGGCTTGCCCTGGCGGGCTGGACATGGCGAAGGCCACCCACGCGCCGACGATCAGCGGCCATCACGGTAGTCGCCCGCGTGGCGCTCGGCGTATTCGGGATCGGACGTGGCCTCGTAGCTGCGCTGGTCGGCCCAGGCATCGAGGTCGGACACCGCGTACATGACGCGGCGGCCGAACTTGCGGAACTTGGGGCCGCCGCCGATCACCCGCTGCTTCTCCAGCGTGCGCGGCGACAGCCGCAGGTAGTCGGCGGCTTCGTCGTTTGTCAGGTAGCGTTGAGGCTGCGAGGTCGCAGTGACGGCAGCGGCGGCAGGCCGCGAGGGAGCAGGTCGCATGGGATGTACCTCCATCAAGCCCGGCCACACCACGCGGCCGGATAGAGGCACTCTCAAGAAAGCAAGGCTTCTTGCTAAGGGACGATTCGCACGGGTCGAGAAACGTCCCCCCTAATGCGACGGGAACATTGGAAGCTGCGCTAGTCGGCGGTAGCCGCCGTGCATCAGCTCATCGCCGCGGCGTACCAGCCGCCGTACGCGGGCACGCAATGCACTGTCTTTGTGCCAGTCGGCCGCGACGGCATCCGCGCCGAACAGACCTTCGCCCACCTCGCGCAAGGAGGCTCCCGCGAGGGTCGCGTCGAGCGCTTGCAAGGTATGCAGTTCCAGCAGCGCGGCGGGCGTGGGGCGGGAGCGGGCTGTTGCCACAGGCGTGGCCACGGTTGCGGCAGATAGCGCATCCAGCTTCGCAGCGAGCGTGCGGTAGCGCGCACAGGGCGTGGCGCAGGCGCGTGTGGCGTAGAGATAGGCCGAACCATCTTCCAGGTCGGGTGCGAGTGCCAGCCGAACGCAGCAGCCTGGCCAATGCGATACGAGCACCAGGCGCTTGCCGTCGTGGGTCAGTTGCTTGCGCCCAGGAATGCGCCAGAACTCGAAGGTATGCGCATCGGGTGGTGGGTCGGCGTCGGGGTATAGCTGCACCACGGCATCGTGATCGGGGAACCAAGCAGGATGTGCGTCGCGCGCATCCAGGCCGGGATCTTCCAGCAGGCGCAGGCCCCAGGCCTGCGCCGCATCAGGCTTGCGACGCCGGCGTAGCCAGTCGCGCCGGTAGCTTGGATTCCTGCGCAAATACTCCCAAGCCAGCGCTGGGCCATCGAGGTGCAGCGTGTAGAGATACGCGGCCGTGGGATACCAGTGTTGGCTGCTGCGGTCAGTCATGGCGAAACCTCCCTGTTTCTGGGAACGTCGCCACAATTCCGCTGTGCGGGAGCTATCGAATCGCCATCAAGTGGTCATCAAACTCGGGTTACGCTTTAACTGCTGGTGTCAAGACAGATTCGCTCCAGTGCATTGCCGAAATCGTCTAAATGCGACGACTGCACCGCCCGGAAATGGGGTGCAGCATTGAACACCGTGCCGAATCTCGCGCCTGGCATCATGACTGTTTTGGTCAGGAGCGCACCACCCTGGTGCAAGCATGCGGATCAAGACTTGCCAGGTCTTGGCTAAGACCGAAATAGTCACAATGCGATACTTTTTGCCTGGTCGCGCTGGAATGCGTCAATCGGTGATCGAACCGTTTTCCTGAGCCAGTCGAACGTATTCCGACAGCGGCCGCGTCGGCTGGAAATACCGATCTCGTATCACGGGCTGCTTGAGCGGCCCGACGATGGACGCCAGATCGGACAGCTTCACCGTCGCCAGGGCAGGCATCCCGATCCCGAGGTCGATCAGGCCGTAGGCCGTATCGCCATCGGTCGGATCGAGCGCGGCCAATAGCCAGGTCGCATGTGCGTCCGGTGTGAACAGGCGCACCACGGGCAGCGGGTCACATTCCTGGCCTGCGGCGCGGGTGAGGCCGTGGGCCAGTAGGTGCACCCGGTCTTCCTCGGTGACAAGCGTGGTCAAGGCCGCGCCCCTTCCACGAACACACGCAATCGCCGAGGCGCATCTGTGCCTGCGGACGGATGCACGTATGCGCAAGCGCACGAAGCCGCAAAAGCGGAGAGGCACGAAGGCGTATTGGTGGAAGTCAGGAAAGACACGGATGCGGTTCCCTGGGTCTGAGGAAATCCGCAGATGCGGATCTCCGTAAAAGCACGGAAAAGGAAAACATCACCACCAAATGAACACTATAGATTGTAGTCCTATAGGGCGCAATGGGCTGTCATCTTGGTTTTTTGGGGAAACCATAGGTGGCAGCGAAGAACTCATTGGCAGCGGCGATTCGGACGGTAAGGAAGGCGCGTGGTTTGAGCCAGGAAGCGTTCTCCAACGTGTCCAGTCGCACCTACATGAGCACGCTGGAGCGCGACCTGAAAAGCCCAACCATCCAGAAGCTGGCCGATCTGTGCGAGGTCATGGAAGTGCATCCGCTCACGCTGCTCACATTGGCTTATGCCGGTGACAGCACCCGCGAAGCTGATGAATTGCTGGCACAGGTGCGCCAGGAACTCAGGGCGATATTGGAAGAGCCCGACACGCCTTAGCGCGTTGGCGTGTGGTACTGAATTGCAGCAAGCGGAGCGCGCAGCGCCGCAGGCGCGAAGGCGTGAGGGATTGAAGCCGGATGGCCGTGACGGCTTGCCGGCACGGGGCGAAGCCCGAAAGCCCGGCGGCGCTTACAGCGCCGACACGCCACACACCGCTCGTTGACACGGATTGCGAGCCACAAGGCACGCATGCAGGCCCGCCGTGACGGGCGTATCCAGCACGCGGCAGCAGCAGAAATCCTGCGCGTGCGGTGCTGCGATCAGCAGCATCGCGCCCCGCCGCAGTGGGCGGGACGCGGTAAGCGGCTGTCAGGCCGCCTTCGGCTTGTTGCGCGACCAGATCAGGTCGTGCGTGCCGTCCTCGTTCTCGATCAGGCGGGCATAGACCGTCGCCGGGAACGAAGGGTCGTCGATGGATACGGACAGGTATTCCCGCCCGGCCTCGCTGGTCTTCTTCCACGCTGCGCCGACTTCGTGGCCAGCCGCTTGCAGGTGGAAGTCGGGGGCGTTCTCGGTGTCGCCCTTGTCGTTGGGAACCAGCTTGACCTTGACGTTGAGCGTCAGGGTGCGAAGCGTGCCGGTGAAGCCGTCTTTCTCTGCGGTGAAGGTGCCGATGTTAGCCATGATGTTTCTCCTTTCGGGTTGAACAAGGTCGCGCCAGTGCGTCCTTGTTGTGATCCGGCCGGCGGGGGATGGGCTGGTCGCACCGCACAGCGGTCGCAACAACGTGGAGAACCTGGAAGCGAAAAGAATTTGTCCCGCGAGGAATGCGCGCAGCGCAGGGGAAATTGTTTTCGCTGCAAGGTTGCGGCCATCAAGCACAAGGCGCAGCCGCGCCACCGCCAGGATTCACAACAAGACAAGGACGCACAGGCCGCCCGCTCCCGAATGGAGACGTGGCCAACTCGGCATCCCCGCGTGACGGCTGCACCGGCTTGCGCCCTGACGCGGGCCAGGTCAATGCCCCGACGACAAGGCCAGAGCGCCCCTGCCGCAGCTCACGGCCACATACTGAGGCGTGGTGTGGAAGCTCCATAGAAGCGAGGCTGGGCGGCGTGTCGGTGAACCGTCTTTCGTGACGTACAGACAACGAACCGCCAGCGTCGGGGACGGCACGCTTTCGTGCAACCTGCCGCAGCAAGCCGGGGCGTAGCCACACCAGCCCCGCCCATTGCGGCGGGGCTCGGTCGAATCGTTGGCGGCGCGATGCGCCGCCACACTTGCTGGCTTCGTGGATTTCGCGCACGAGCGCCCTTGTGCGTGGCCCCATCGCCGCCTGTCCGAAGGCGGCGATGGGGCGTTTTGGCTTTGAGCAGTGAAACCCGGCGCCGCCACCGCCGCGCCCGGCGTTTTCGACCACCGGCCCCAAGGCGGCACGGCTTGGGGCCGGTGCGGCTCGTTATTCCTTGGTTTCGATGATCCACCACACGGCGCGCGGCAAGGCGCGGCCCGTGAGGGGATGCAGATCGGTCAGGTCGGCGCGGGCCGTCCAGCCACGCGGCGGACGGTAGCCGCGCACGTCGCCGTCGCCGTGCCAGCGGCGGGCGCGCACCGTGCCGGAGGCATAGGTCGCAGCTATGCGGGGGCGGTTTGCGGGTTGGTGGGTCATGGCAGGCATCCTCAACATGAAGCGCCCCGGCCGGAACCGGGGCGCTATCTACGGTGCGAAGTCACGCGGCCAAAGCCTCGGCCTGCGGCTGGTCATCCGCCACGGCGGCCACTTCTTCCTGTGCTTCGGCTTCGCCATCCGCCGGCGCGTCCTGCCCGGTCTGCTGCGGGCCTTCGGAGCGGAAGATGGCGGGCATCCAGCCGGTGCCAGCGGCCAGCCGTTCGGCTTCGCTGGCAATGTCGCCCTTCTTCAACTTCGCCAGTCGGGTGACGTGCGAGGGCGCGAACCCGCCAACGGCTTCCAGAATCGCGGCCTTCGGCACATGCCGGAAGTAACCCTCATTGGTGGGCTGCCACCACGCGGCCATATCCAGCCCCACGGCCTGCGCCAGTTCCGCGCCGGGCTGGTGCGGCGTGGCGCGAGGCGTCACCACGTCCACCGTGGAAGCTAAGCACACGGCCAACAGCCGCACCAGTTCATCCTGTGATTTCGCCAGCAGCGCGGCGAACAGTTCGGCGCTGTCCTCCGGCAAGGTTTCGCCTGCCACCTGTTGCAGTTCGCGCAGCGCCACGGCGGCGGGTGATTCCGGCCAGTCCGGGGCCATGCCTTCCAGCCGGTCTTGCACCGTGAGGCGCACACCCAGCGGCAGGTCGTGCCCGTAGTGCCTTTCCTGCAAGACGGTCTGCACCATGCCATGCACCACGGCGGCCAGCGCTGCTTGCGGATGCCGTGCAACTTCGATTTGCAGCGCAGCGGTACGGTGCGCGCTCAACCGCTGCGCCAGTCGGTCAGACATGGCGGCGGTCTTGGGCTGCTCGTCGTCCTCGCCTGCGTCCTCGTTCGCGGCTTCGCCTTCGCTGCCGAAACCCTGCCGCAGCCGCTCCAGCGTGCGCAGTGCCTTGGCCTCCGCTTCGCGCAGCAGCCCGCGATGAATCGCGGCCTGCCCGTCGCGGTCGATGGTGACAATGGCACCGGCTGCGGCCTTCACGTTGGCCGCATAGTCCAGCAAGCCATCTTCCAGCGCCTGCAACTGCTCGCCCAGGCGTTCGCCTTCTTCCTGCAAGGCATCGGCCTTTTCCTCGTCCTCGTCGTCCAGCGCGGCATCCACCGCCTCGGCCAGTTCGTGCAGCTTGGTTTGCAGCTTCTCGATGCGCTGCGCGTCGCGCTTGTTCGGACTGCGGCGTTCCCTTGGCGCACGCTGGAAGGCTTGCAGATCGGCATGGGTCATGCCCGGCGTGGCATCCACCCACGCCCAGCCCTCGGCCTGCACCTTGGCGGCGATACCTGCCAGCTTGTCCTGCGCCAGCCGTTCCAGCAGTGCGGCATCGGTCAGATACACGCCTTTGTCGCCCTCCGCGAACAGGTCGCGGCGGATGCCACCGCCTTCCTGCTCGTAGCCGTCCAGCCCGACAAAGCGCACCAGCGGATGCCGGTAGGCGTCGATTTCGCGTTCGGTCAGGCGGTCGCGCAGGTTGTGCGGGCCGCGCTGCCATGTGGGCGCATCGTAGAACGCGGCTTCCTGCGCAGCATGGTCGTCGGTGATGGCGAGGGCCATCAACTGGTCAAGGCTCACGGCCTCGGCCCGGTAGTCGGCCAGCAGGCGCGGCGACACGTTGGCGAGTTTCAGACGGCGCTGCACCACCAGCGGCGTGACGCTGAAATCCGCTGCAATGTCCTCGATGCTGCGGCCTTCGGCCACGAGCGCGGCGAACGCCTCGAACTGGTCGGCGGGGTGCATGGCTTCGCGCTGCACGTTCTCGGTGAGGCTGGCCGTGCGGGCGGTGCCATCGGCCACCAGCAGGCAAGGCACCTCCCATTCCTTGCTAATGCGGTGCTTTTTCGCCAGCAGCTTCAACGCTGCGAGGCGACGGTCACCGGCCACGACCTCGTAATGCTCGCCATCGGCGGCGGCAATCACGATGAGGTTTTGCAGCAGGCCGACACGCTGGATGCTGGCGGCGAGTTCGGGAATGGACATGCGCGGGGTCTTGCGCACGTTGCGGCCAGTGGGACGCGACACCAGCCGCGACAGCGGAACCAGAATCAGGTTCTTGGTCGGATCAGCGGCTTCCAGCGGGATAGCGGCGGCGGTGTTGATGGCGCGGGCTTCGGTTTGGGTAACGGCGTTCATGGTGATAACTCCTATCGGTTCAGGGATGCAGCAGCGAAGAAAGCGACAAGGGCTGCTGCCTGCCCCTGCCGCGTGGGGATTCAGGCTTTCAACTGGCGCATGCCATCGGCCAGCAGCCAGAGGGCGCGATTTAGTCGGATGTTTTGGTCGATGCCCTGCACCGGGCGGGTTTGCTGTCGGCGCCCGTTGGCGCTGCGGCCACGCAGCCCGCCTTGGGTCAGGTTTTCTTGGGTGCGGTTGAACACGCTCCACAGGTCGGGGCGGCGGTCGTCGAAGCGGCGCGGCATCAGGATTTGCGATTCCGTGATGGGCGCGGGCTTGTCGGGGTCGTCGTACTTGAGGGCGAGCGCGGCGCGGGCGAACACTTCGGATTCGCCATCGTCCAAGGTGATGCCGCGCATGGCATCGCGCGATTCCTTCACCCGATCGAAACCGCTCAAGACTTCGTAAGCCCCCTCAATGACCAGACCGGCCACGTCGCCTTTATGGGGCACTCGCACATCGGCCACGGTGTTGCCGCAGACAAGGCCATTGCTGCACACGAACCGGAACATTCCGGCCAGCATCTGATAGCTGCTGGTGCCGTCGTGCGAGTTCAGCAGCACGATTTCGTTGGCCTCCGCGCCGTTGATCTGGCTGGCATGGCGCAAGCGAATCATGTGTTTGGTGTGCTCGCGCTTGCCTTCGTCGCGCACGCGGGTTTGCGTCACCATGAAAGGCTGGAAGCCTTCTTTGCGAAGCTCGGTCAGCACGGCGGCGGTGGGGATATAGGCGTACCGCTGCGAACGGCTCTCGTGCGGGGCATCCGCGAAGATGGACGGGGCCACGCGGTGAATCTGGTCGTCGGACAGCGGGTAATCGCTGCGCAGCGAGGGGGAGCGGAAAGCGAAACGGGATGCGAGTTGCATGGTCTTTCTCCTGACAAAAGAGGTTTGCTGTTCACACCGCACACCGGATTTCTAGATTCGGAGCCCAGCCTTTCGGCTGTTTGGTGCGGTCGGCACGAGGAACCCGGTTGGCCCTGTTGCCACCGTCTTTCCTGAGTTCATCGCCCGCGCCCAAAGGAGCGCGCGGACGGGGGCCGTCAAGGAGCCAAGCGCAGGGTTGGTGCGGCCCGCAGGCGCAGCCGAGGACACGGCCCTGCGCGCCTTGACGGCACACGGTCGCGGGCTACGGTCGCGGGTAAGGTGATGAAGTCAGGGGAGACGGCTGGACAAGGCAACGGCCATCCCTTTGTGCTGACCGCACGCAAGCGAAGCGCGCAGGCCCGAAGCTGGAAGCCGGGCCGTAGGCGTCAGCGATGCGGAAGGCTGGCGAAGCCAGTCCCGCCAGGGATGAGCGACTAGCGAACCTGGAGCAGCGCGATCCGCGAAGCGGAGACGCAAGAGGACTCTTCGTTTACCATTTGTTTCGCAAGCAAATGATGGGAAAGCAAGAACACGGAGATATAGAGATGATTGTCTGCATCAACCGCCTCAAACAGTTCGGAATCTTCAGCGACTTCAATGGAACGAAGATCCAAAAGTTCGGCCGGTACAACCTGGTCTATGGTTGGAATGGAACAGGCAAGTCAACGTTATCGAATCTATTCTCTTGCTTTGAGCTTCGCTCGATGGTTCCCCGCTTCAGCACGGGCCAATTTTCAGTAGTTCTGGAGGATGGCTCAACGATCACGGAATCCACACTCCACTCATCCCAATTGAATATTCATGTTTTCAATCAACGCTTCGTGCATGAGAACATTGATTGGGACAAATCCGTAAAGAGCATCCTTCTTATTGCGAAAGAGAAGATTGATGACTTGCAGAAGCTGGAGAAGCTGAAGAGCGAGCTTCAGTCGAAAAAGAAGGCTCACGACGACAAGCAAAGCGATATCAAGAAGCAGCGTGAGGCATTAGAGAAGTTCCTGACCAATGCTGCCAAGAAAATGAAGCTTGGACTTCAGGCGATTGATACGAGCGACAGTTATTACTTGAATTACGACCGCCGCAAGCTCTTCAACTTCATACAGAATAACGGCGAGACAATTATCAAGGCGGAGTCGGTTCTTCCAGATGAGAGGGTTATCGACCTTACGAATGCCGCCAAGCCAGATCAGCTTCCAAGCATTGCTTTCGCCTCAACGGCCATTGAGCCGGACTACTTTAAGAAAGCGGCGGGCCGCATCAGAGATTTGATTGGGACTACGGCGGTCAATCAAGCAATCCAGCGGCTGACCGATAACCCGGAAATCCGCGAATGGGTTCAAGCAGGCTTGGAAATCCATAAAAACCACGACTCGCAATCCTGCGAGTTCTGCGGCTCTCCGTTCGCCCAGCTTCGTGCCGAGGCGCTTGCTGCCCACTTCAGCAAGGAGTTCACGGAGTTTCAGAGCCGACTTCAGAACGCGGCGACATGGATTGAATCTCAAGGCGCTCCAGCTAATCAGTTTCCCGCATCGACCGAGTTTTATAAAGAACTATCGGCCGAGGCAGAGAAGCTTCAAAAGGACTACGCAACTGCTGCTGAAAAGATCGACCAGCAAATCGACGCCTGGCGGGAAGCCCTGAAGGCCAAGATCACAGACCCTGGGAAGACAGACATTCAGATCTCGGATGTGGTTGAAGACGATGTCACCAATTTCAATGACATCCTGAAATCGATTGTTGCTCTCGTTGGAAAGCACAACAATAAGACTTCAAATTTCAAATCTGAGACCTCAAAAAGCAAGGTGGCACTGGAGCTTCACTTTGCTGCGGCTGAGGTGCAAGAGTTTGACTATGCTGGAAGTGAGAAGAAGTGCAATGACCTTGAGTCAGAAGCAAAGAACGACCATAAGGAAATTGAAAAAATTAGTCTAGAGGTCGGAGCCATAGAAGCGGCGCTCTCGAATGAAACGGTCGGGGCAAAGGAGTTCAATGACATCCTGCATCGCTTCATTGGCCGCTCTGAGCTTTGCCTGAACTTCAATCAGAAGAAGAAAGGCTATGAGATCATCAGAAACGGGGTTGGTGAGCACGATGGGAATTTGAGCGAAGGTGAGAAAACTGCGATTGCATTTGTCTATTTCATCACGAAGCTCAAAGAAAATGGAAATAACATCAAGGATACGATCGTCGTCGTTGACGATCCGGTCTCAAGCTTTGATTCTAATCACTTGTTTCACGCCTACTCGTTTTTGAGAACGCAATGCACTGAAGCCAAGCAACTTTTTGTGCTGACTCACAACTTCACTTACTTTAAGCTAGTGAGAGACTGGTTCACTGGCACCAATAGGAATCGAGTCAAAAAAGGCAACGCCGAGAATTGCTTCTTTTATCGCCTGGATGCGCCACCTGGCTCCCCTCGTCACTCCCTACTTGTGGATGCCGACGACTCACTCAAGAACTACGGTTCCGAGTACCACTATATCTTCAAGAAGCTCTACGAATATAGGGCGCACACAACACTCAATCGAGATGAGGCGTTCTTGACCGCCAACCTCGCCCGAAAGCTTGTTGAATCGTTTTTCACCTTCAAATATCCAAGGCGTCGAAGCGACATTAGTCAATTGATGGAGGCTGGCCTAAAAGATTGCACCATCACGACACCAGAGCTTAAAGAAAAAATCTACCGCTTTATCAATAAGTATTCACATAGCGACGTTATTGAGATAACAGAGGAATCCGCAGAAAACTTGGCAGGCGAAAGCCACAGCGTCATCGGGAACATCTTCCAGTGGCTGGAAGAGGTGGACAAGAAACATTACGACGAGATGATTCAGGTTGCGACGGCCTGAGCATCAGGCCGCGAGGGCCATAGCTATGCCACCAGGCGCAGCAAAAAGGGGCCGAAGCCCCTTGGGCTAGATCAGCCCATGCTCGGCGAACGATGCCGTTTCGTTGCCCGCAACGATGATGTGATCGAGCACGCGCACGTCCACCAGACCCAACGCTTCCTTGAGCCGCTGGGTCAGCGCCCGGTCAGCCGCGCTCGGCTCGGGGTTTCCGCTCGGATGGTTGTGCGAAACGACGACCGCCGCCGCATTGAGCCGCAGCGCCTCCTTGACCACTTCGCGCGGATACACCGACGCACCGTCAATAGTGCCGTGGAACATCTCCCTGTATTCGATCAGACGATGGCGCGTATCCATGAACAGCACTACGAACACCTCATGCTCGAAGCTGGCCAACTTTGTACGCAAGTATTCCTTGACCGCCGCCGGCGAAGTGAACTCTGCTCCGCGCCGCATTTTCCGGTCAATGACCTGGCGCGCAGCTTCCAGAATGTCGTCGGCCGATGCCGGTAGATAGCGCCCGTGCGCGTCGCGCACCAGCAGACAGGAATCGAACGAGGGAAAGGACAGTTGCGACATGATCGTGCTCCGGTTGCTCGGGCGGAATTGCCCGGAACCGGCGGCAGCACGGCGCAGCGCAAGCAGTCAGGGGTCGCAGACGGCCGCCAGGACGCAAGCGCGCATGGCGCGCGCCGCCCTTGACGGCGAGAACGCCGTGATACGGTGAAGGGAACAGCAAGACCGCCCACACCCGCCCACTGCACAGAGTCGATTTTTGGCAAGCGGAGCGCGCAGGCCCGGATCAACGAGCCGGGACGGAGGCGTCAGTGATGGAAGCCCGACAGGGGCGAGACTCGCGCAGCGAAGCTCGATGCGCAGCACGACAGCGCGACGGCGGCACGCCGGGACGCCCGACTGCTTGGGACAGGACTACTCGTTGTCCGTCTTGCGCTGCTCGATTTGCAACTGCGCCCGTTGCGTTGCCTGTTGCAGCCGCTCCACCAGCACGCCCCTCGGCGGCAAGGCGGTCAGATACTCGGCAACGTGGATGCCGGACTTGTCCAGCTCCAGCAATTCGATCTGCTCGCGCTTCTTGCCGGTGCAAAGGATGATCCCGAGCGGCGAGGCTTCCTCCGGCTCCCGTTCGTGCTTGTCTAGCCACCGAAGGTAAAGCTCCATCTGCCCTTTGTAGGCCGCCTTGAAGTCACCTACCTTCAACTCCACCGCAACCAGCCGCCGCAGCTTGCGGTTGTAGAACAGAAGGTCAAGGTGGAAATCCTCGTCGTCGATCGGAATGCGCTTCTGCCGGGCGACGAATGAGAAGCCCGCGCCCAGCTCCAGCAGGAAGGACTCCATTTCACGGATGATCGCCGCTTCCAAGTCGCCTTCCTGCCAAGTGTCCCGCAGGCCCAGGAAGTCGAGGATGTACGGGTCGCGCATGACCAGGGCCGGCGACATGCGCTGCGCATCGCGCAGGGTCGCCAACTCCTGCGCTATGGTTTCTTCCGGCTTTTGGGAAAGCGCCGTGCGCTCGTACAGCATCGAGTCGATACGCTCGCGCAGCGTCCGCACGCTCCAGCGTTGGGTGCTGGCCATCTGTGCGTAGTAGTCCCGCTGGAGCGGGTCTTTCAGCGGCATCAGGGCGATGAAGTGCGTCCAGCTCAATTCTCGTATCAGTGATACGAGAATTCGCTCGTCGGGGAAGGTGGCGGCGAACTGCACCATGCGGCGCAAGTTCTGCTCTGCAAAGCTGCTGCCGTACTCCTCCACCAACTGCGCAGCCAAGGTGGGCAGAACTTCCTTGCCGTAGGCGCCCCGGCGCCTGTCCAAGACCTGCGTGTGGATGCGTTGGCCGATGCGCCAGTAGAGCATCGTAAGCTCGCTATTCACCGTCGAGGCGGCGCGCAAGCGCGCCGCCTCGATCAGTGCCCGAATGTCGCCCAGCAGCGCCGCGGGCGCTGCGAGCGATGCTGCTGATGGCCGGCGCCCGTTCATGCCACCGCCTCCGCAAGCTGCCGCGCGCCCGTGATGGCTTGGCGGCGGCTGGCCACCAGCTCGGCCGCCTCGCGCACCGGCTTGTCCTCGGTGTGGACGTAGTGCATGAACATCGCCACGGTCTTGTGGCCCGTCAGCTTCATTCCCACTTTGGTCGGCACACCGGAATTGGCAATGTCGGTGGTCGAGCGATGACGGATGCCGTGCGTGCCTACGTGCGGCACGCTGGCGGCCTTGAGCGTCCGGCACCAGCCGCCATAGTGCTCGCCAAAGGTCAGGTGCTTGGCCGGGTCGTTCGGCGACGGCAGGACGTAAGGGCAGCCTTCCAGACGCGGCGCCGTCGAAAGCAGCCGATAGGCTTCCTCGCTCATGGGCTTGGAAATGCCGCCAACCTTGCTGTCGGGCCACACCACGCGCCGGTTCTCGAAGTCCAGCCAGCTCCATTCGAGCGGGCAGATTTCGGAGCGCCGCGCCGCAAACTCGAATTGCAGCCGGATCGCCAACGGGATGACGTAGTTCTCCAGCCCCTCCGCCTCCAGTTTCTCCAACTGGCGGAAGATCCGCACCATTTCCTCGTCCACGATGAGCCGGGTTTCCTTGCCCGGCGGGTACATCGGGACGTGGCGGCACGGATTCGTGCCGTCCGGGCGGAAGCCCCAGACTTCGGCCAAGTTGAACATCTTGCGCAGCACGCCGAAGGTCTTGTTGGCCTCGGTCGGCTTGTAGGCCAGCTTTTCCATGAGCCCCGCAATGTCGGGCCGCTTCACGTCATGCACCTTCTTGCGGCCCAGCAGCGGGATGATGTTGCGGTCGATGACGCCCTGGTAGCCGTCCTGCGTGCTGACCTTGTTGCGCTTCTTGGAGTAGTCCTCCATGAACTTTTTGCACAACTCGGCCATCGTGGGCGCCTTGCGCGCCTCGGCCTTGGCACCGCCGGGATCACCACCCCGGCGAACCTCGGCCAGCCAGTCCTGCGCTTTGACCCGCGCCTGTTCGACGGTTAGCTCCCCGTAGAGTCCCAGCGAGGGCTTGCGGGGCTGGCCAGAGTTCGTGCGGTACTGGAGCATGAACACCCGGCGTCCCGTCGAGGTAATCTTGCAAAGGAAGCCGGGCACGACGGTATCCCGTAGTTCGATGTCCTTCGCCTGGGGTTGCGCCGACTCTACGGCGGTCTTGGTGAGCTTGATCTTTGCCATGATGACTCCTTGGAACGACCCGGATTCCAGGAGCCAGATAGGAGCGGCGCGAGGGAGAACCGGGTCAAGTTTCAGAAAGCACCGGCATATGATGGAAGCGCGTAAGCTATTGATAAACCTGCTGTATCGGGCTACGTCGCAGTCCAGCGAACTACCGGGCTGGAGTCATCGTGAAACAAAAAAAGACCCGCATCTCGCGATGCGGGTCTTCAATCAAATCTTGGCGCCCGAAGTTGGACTCGAACCAACGACCCCCTGATTAACAGTCAAGTGCTCTAACCGGCTGAGCTATTCGGGCGGGGAGGCGCATTCTATACGTTAATTACGCGCGATGGTAGGGGTGATTGGCCAACATCGCTGCTGCGCGATACAACTGCTCGGCTACAACAAGCCGAACCAGCATATGCGGCAAGGTCAGCGGGCCTATCGACCACTTCTCATCAGCCACCGCAGATACTTCCGCCGCGTGCCCTTCAGGGCCGCCAATCAGGAACGCCAGATCGCGACCCTGCGTGCGCCAATGTTCCAAGCGCTGTGCCAACTGCTCGGAACTGAGCTGCCTGCCAGGCACGTCCAGGGCCACCACATAGGGATTCTTGGGCAGCGCGGCCAATACCCGCTTGCCCTCGTCCTCGATTGCGCGCTTTGGATCGCGGCCCTTGCCGCGCAGGCCCGGTTCAATTTCAACCAACTCCAGCGGCAACCAATGCGACAGCCGCTTCTGGTACTCGGCAAAACCCTGCGCAACCCAGGATGGCGCGCGTTCGCCGGTGGCGATCAGTCTGGCTTTCATGCGTGGCCTCCTATCAGGCTGCACAAACGAAGACGGCGCCCTGCGGCGCCGTCACAGAAACAGAAGCTGCGGCCGTCAGGCTCAGCCAGCATCCTGCTCGTCTTCATCGTCGTAGGCCGAACGCGGCTGGTCGCCGACGGTCCACAGACGCTCCAGCGCATACAGTTCGCGCACGCGCGGCAGCATGACGTGGACGATGACATCACCCAGGTCGACCAGCACCCACTCGGCTTCGCGCTCGCCTTCCACGCCCAGCGGCATCACGCCGAGGTTCTTGGCAAAGCGCACCACTTCCTCACCGATGGACTTGACGTGACGGGTGGAGGTACCGGAGACCACCACCATGTAGTCAGCCACGCTGGACTTGCCACGCACATCGAGCTCGACGGCATCCCGGGCCTTGATCTCCTCAAGGGCGGAGTGAACGGACGCCAGCAGGGCCGGTACGGAGGGTGCCGGGCTGGGCATTTGGGTCTTGATGACTTGGGCTTCGGTGGTCAAAGCAGCAGAACTCGATGAATTAAGGGGGACGATTATAGAGAACATGCCCGCCGCCGGCATTCACGCCGGCGCGGCACTGCCATACAGGCCTTGCGCAAGGATGTACCCGGCCACCGCCGAAGGCAACAAATCCCGCCATTGCCCGCCGCTGGCGATGGCGGCACGCACCTCCGTCGCGGACTCGGCATGCAGCGGCTGGCGCAGCCGCCAGACCCGTCCAGCCGGGCTGGCGGCCAGAGCCTCCGCCGAGCTGGCCCAGGCCCCTTGCAGGCGTTGCGCCAGTTCTGCTGGCAGATCGCCATCCAGACCGCTGCCCGGTCGTTCAGCCACCACGATATGCGCCAGATCCAGCAGATGCTCCCATTCATGCCAGCTCGGCAGGCCGAGCAGGCTGTCAGCGCCCATCAGCATCGCCAGGGGTCGTTGCGGGCCGATCTGGACACGGATGTCACGCAGGGTGTCCACCGTCCACGATGGCACACCGGGCTTGCGCTCAGCGCGTTGCAGCTCGCGGGTATCTACCAGCAGATTGGCCTCGCCAGCTACCGCCAGCGCCAGCATGTGCGCGCGCTGGGCGGCATTGGCACCGGGCGGCGCACGGTGCGGCGGGTCGGCGGCGGGCATCAGGTGCACAGGCACCTGCAGCTCGGCTGCGGCGCAGCGGGCGATGGCCAGATGGCCGTTGTGAACCGGATCGAAGGTGCCGCCGTACAGCAGCCACAAGCCGTCGTCTGCGGCAGCGTCTGCCGGCGACAGCACAGCACTCACTTCAGCGCACACCACGGACAAGCAGGCGCACCGCACGGGCTTCGGCCAACGCAACCAGCAGACGCTCCAGCGCAAGCCACGGATCGCCTTCAGCCCGCCCCTTGGCCATGCGGTCAACCTGCGAGGCCTCGGCGACAAAGCGCTCCCAGCGGCGAGGATCGGGGTGACGCTGCAGGGCGCGCTTGAACGGCGCCTGGCGCGACTCCCAGATGCCCTTGGATTTCATTTCCGCGGCCAGATTGCCACCACTGGCCTGCACCCGGGCCAGCCCGGCGGTGATCAGCAATTCGCGGATCAGGATCGGCATCAATGCTGCCACCGCCTCACCCTCGGCACGCAAACCAGCCACCATCCGCAGCACAGCCTGGGCCTGCCCGGAGAATGCCGCCTCACTCAACCTGAAAACGTCGTAGCGGGCGGCATCTGCGACCAGCGACTCCATCCTGGCAACATCCAGCGGCTGGCCATCGGCCAACAACGCCAACTTGTCGATTTCCTGGGCTGCGGCCAGCAGATTGCCTTCCACCCGCTCGCTCAAGCGTTGCACGGCAGCAGGATCGGCACGCAAACCCTTGCTGCGCAGGCGCCGCTCGATCCAATCCGCCAGCTCATGCGGCTTGATCGCCCAGGCCACCGACAGCACGCCAACCTTGTTGACTGCCTCGGCCCACTTGCCCTGGTGCGCCTTGCTCCATTCGCCAGCAGTGATCAGCAGCACCACATCCGGAGCCGGCCGCGCGCAGAAGTCGCTGATGACCTCGGCGCCCTCCTTGCCCGGCTTACCGTTGGGCAGGCGCACCTCGACCAAGCGGCGCGCACTGAACAGGCTGGGCGCGTTGAAGCTGGAAGCCAACTGCCCCCAATCAAAATCGCGACCATCAGCATCAAATACTTCACGCTCGCCAATGCCATCGGCACGCGCCTTGGCGCGTACTGCATCGGCGGCTTCAATGACCCGCAACAGCTCGGGGCCGGCGATCAGATACACCGGCGCCAACGTCTGGGAGGCTATCTGGCTGGCCAGTTGTTCCGGTCGCAGCTCCATTGTTCAGCCCCTGTGCGTCTGCGTCGCGCCAGAACGCGCCAACTCAGTGCACCTCACCCGCGGCGTCCTCCGCAGGCTTGGGTGCCTGCAGGGCTTTCTCCACATCGGCGCGGACCACGCTGTCGATACGACGCAGGATCGAGGCCGACATTTCCCGACGCAACTCATCGGCAAGGATTTCCCGCTCGGTGGTGGTGCCGGTGGAATCCTGCGGCGGCGACACATAGTCACGCGACAGCTCCACCGCCTGTTCCGGCACGATCACGCTGCCATCCGGGCGCAGGAACGAGAACACCACCGCGTAGCGCAGGCTGTATTCCTGGGCACGGCCTTGGCCGTCGATGGCGATGGGCAGGTCACCCCAACGCTCGGAGCGGATCAGCAGCCGGGCGACGCCTGGCGTCTTGCCAGCCACAGCGAGCGTGTCGCCGGCTTCCACCACGGTGGCGCCGGAGGAGCGCAGACCGCGGTTGAGGATCTTGACCAGTTCGCTGTAACGCACCGCTGAATCCACCTGCACCGCCGGCATATCGGCAGGCAGCGCGAGCTTGTTACGCAGATGGAAGCCGCACCCGGTGAGGGTGGCAGCGAGAATCAGGGCAGTCAGGTATCGAGTCATGCACACAGTCTGGAGGAGCCGGCCGGGAGCGGCAACAGGCAGCAAGCCTGCCTGATGCCGCGTGAACTGCACTTGAGATACCCGTTGCGGCTTACGCCGCAACGATATTGACAATCTTGCCCGGCACGATGATGACCTTGCGGATCGTCAGCCCGACCAGGAACTTGGCCGTGTTCGGCTCGTCCTTGGCCAGGGTTTCGATCTGCTCGCGCGAGGTATCGGCGGCTACGTCGATGGTGCCGCGCAGCTTGCCATTGACCTGCACCGCCAGGGTCAGCGAATCCTTGACCAGCGCAGCCGTATCCACCTGCGGGAACGGCTGGTCCTCGAGCAGGGTCTGCGCGTGGCCCAGCAGCTGCCACATCGCATGACAGGCATGCGGGGTGATCGGATTCAGCAGCAGCACTGCCGCCTGCAGGGCTTCCTGGCGCACTGCACGGCCCTGTGCGCTGGCATCGTCGAACTTGGCCAGGGTATTGAGCAGCTCCATCACCGCGGCGATGGCGGTATTGAAGGCGTGGCGGCGACCATAGTCGTCACTGACCTTGCTGATGGTTTCGTGGGTCTTGCGACGGATCGCCTTCTGCTCGGCGCTCAGTGCAGCAACATCCAGCGCCGGCGCAATGCCATCGGCGGCGTGCTTGTGCACCATCGCCCACAGCCGGCGCAGGAAGCGCGCCATGCCGTCGACACCGGCCTCGTTCCACTCCAGCGACTGTTCCGGCGGCGCGGCGAACATCGAGAACAGGCGCACGGTGTCAGCGCCGTACTTGGCCACCATGGTCTGCGGGTCGACGCCGTTGTTCTTGGACTTGGACATCTTCTCGACGCCACCGATCACCACCGGCTGACCGTCTTCGCGCAGGGTCGCGCCGGTGATGCGACCGCGCTCGTCGCGCACCGTGTCCACATCGGCCGGGTTGAACCAATCCTTGGAACCGTCGCTGTTCTGGCGGTAGAAGGTTTCAGCGATGACCATGCCCTGGCACAGCAGGTTCTGCGCCGGCTCGTTGCTGTCCACCATGCGCGCATCGCGCATCAGCTTGTGGAAGAAACGGAAGTACATCAGGTGCAGGATGGCGTGCTCGATGCCACCGATGTACTGGTCGACCGGCAGCCAATAGTTGCCGCGCTTGTCCACCGCCTCGCGTGCCCCCGGCGAGGTGTAGCGGGCGTAGTACCAGCTCGACTCCATGAAGGTGTCGAAGGTATCGGTTTCGCGCTCGGCCGCGCCGCCGCAATCCGGGCAGGTGGTCTTGCGCCATTCCAGGTCGGCCTTGATCGGCGAACCGGTGCCGTTGAGCGTCACGTCCTCGGGCAGGATCACCGGCAGCTGGTCTTCCGGCACCGGCACCGCGCCGCACTTGTCGCAGTAGATCACCGGGATCGGGCAGCCCCAGTAACGCTGGCGGCTCACGCCCCAGTCGCGCAGACGGTAATTGACCCGGCGCTGGCCCTGGGCCTTGCGCTCGAAACGCTCGGCCAGTGCCTCGAAGGCGCCCTGGAAATCCAGTCCGTCGAATTCGGCCGAATTGACCAGCTCGGTTTCGCGGGTCTTGTCGCCGTACCAGTCCTGCCAGCGGCTGTCGTCGTAGCTGCGCTCGTCGTCGTTCTTCGGCGACTTCAGCGCGATGACCTGCAGCTTGGGCAGCTTGTACTTGGTGGCGAACTCGAAATCACGCTGGTCGTGGCCCGGAACGGCCATCACCGCGCCGGTGCCGTAGCCCATCAGTACGAAGTTGGCGACCCAGATCGGCACCTGCTCGCCGCTGACCGGATGGATGGCCTTCAGGCCGGTGTCCATGCCGCGCTTTTCCTGGGTTTCCAGTTCGGCCTCGGAGACACCGCCCTGCTTCAGCTCGGCCAGCATGGCGGCCAGCTGCGGGTTGTTCTTTGCGGCATGCACGGCCAGCGGGTGTTCGCCGGCAATGGAGACGAAGCTGACGCCCATCACCGTGTCCGGGCGGGTGGTGAACACGCGCAGCGGATCCAGTGCAGCGCCATCCACGTCACGCACGTCGAACTGGATTTCCAGGCCTTCGGAGCGGCCGATCCAGTTGCGCTGCATGGTCTTGACCGACTCCGGCCAACCCGGCAGCTCGTCCAGGCCGTCCAGCAATTCCTGGGCGTAATCGGTGATGCGCAGGAACCACTGCGGGATCTCACGCTTCTCGACCAGTGCACCGGAACGCCAGCCGCGGCCGTCGATGACCTGCTCATTGGCCAGCACGGTGTTGTCGACCGGGTCCCAGTTCACCACCGAGTTGCGGCGGTAGGCCAGGCCCTTGCGCATCAGGCGGGTGAACATGCGCTGCTCGTGGACGTAGTAGTCCGGCGTGCAGGTGGCAAATTCGCGCGACCAGTCGATCGCATAGCCCAGCGACTTGAGCTGGCTGCGCATGTGGCCGATGTTGGCGTAGGTCCACTTGGCCGGCGCGGTCTTGTTCTTGATCGCAGCGTTTTCGGCCGGAAGACCGAACGCATCCCAGCCCATCGGCTGCAGCACGTTATGGCCGGTCATGCGCTTGTAGCGGCTGATGACGTCGCCAATGGTGTAGTTGCGCACATGGCCCATGTGCAGCGCACCGGACGGGTACGGAAGCATCGACAAGCAGTAGAACTTGGGCTTGTCCGAGGTTTCGTTCACCTCGAATGCTTTCTCGGCCTCCCAGAATTTCTGGGCGGCGGCTTCAACCTGCTGGGGATCGTAGATATTCGGTTCGACGCTGGACATGTCAACGCTGGGCAACGGCAAAGCGGCAAAGGGTACCGCAGTGCATCATTGCACTCCAATCGGGGCGCAGCCCAGCATCAAGCAACAACCGCAGGTCATTGAAATATAGGGCTTTTAAAAAACCACCGGTTTTCCAAGCCAGCGCCAGACGCGATGCTTGCGCGTACCCTGCCCCCCAGCACCATGATTGTGCTGCGCCGCTCAGCTGCGCGGCGGTGCCAGCCGGGCCGCGCCCAACAGCCATAGCAGCCAGCCCAGGAACGCCAAACGTTGCGCCATTGCCACCGGCATGGCGATCTCGAACAGGAAGGCACTGCAGACGGCCCAAAGCGCACAGACCACGGTCAGCGTCGACAAGGCGCGCCAGCCACTGGCCTTGCCCGCCCCAAAGCGCAAAGCGATGGCGGCGGCAGTGAACGCCAGCAACCACAGCAACCAGGCGCTGGCGTGGAACTGGCTGGCGCGGTTCTCGATGTCATCAACATCGAGCGGAAACAGGCCCATCGCGGCAAAGGCGATCGCAGCCAGCAACAGCATCTGTCCACCTACCCGCAGCGGACGCGGCGCGCTGGCCGGCATGCGCAGGATCAGGTCCAATGCCGCCACCGCAGCCAGCAGGCCCGGCACCACGAAGCCCAGCAGGCTGAAGGCGCTGCCAGCGGGGATGCCACGCGCCCCGAGCAGCGACACCGGGTGGCGCATCTGGTCATAACCCTGCAGCTGCGTGCCGAAACCAACGACTGCCGCCACGAAAACCACTGCCGCCAGTGGGCCGGCCCAGCCCATCAGATTGTTCCGCCTCAACACAGCACACCTTGTCCCGCTCTGGCCGGGGCACAGCCGCCACGACTACCGGCCGCTATTCTGAGGGCTGCGACCGACAATGACATCGGTCGCCAACCTCGGCAGCCTCAGCTCAAGCACCGGTCACCACGATTTCGACCCGGCGGTTCGGCGCCAGGCAATCCAACAATGCGGTGCCAGCACCCTCATCACATTGCACCAGCGGCGCACTGTTACCGCGCCCCTCGGCATGGATGGCAGCAGCAGGGATGCCCCGCTGCACCAGGTAGTTGCGAACGCTCTGCGCGCGCCGCCGCGACAATTCCATGTTGTAGGCATCACTGCCGATGCGATCGGTGTAGCCGATGATGTTCAGTGTCTGCGCCGCGTTGCTGGCGCGGAGATCCTGCGCAAACTCATCCAGCTTCGCCTGACCAATGGCTGAGAGGCTGGCGCTGTCAAAGGCGAACAGGGCGTCAGCCGACAACCGCAGCGGCGCTACTACCGGTGGTGGCGGGGGCGGTGCCGGCGCAACGGGGGCGGGAGCCGGTTCCAACAGGGCGGCACAGCTGTCCGGTTTCCAGCGCTGTCCACTGGCTACCCCCTTGGAATCGAAATTGACCTGGAACTGGCATTGAATCGGCTCAGCCCCGACCGAGCGGCGGAAGTTGAACACGTAATTCCAATCCCGTACGCCCCACAAGCCCTCGTTGAACTGCGGCGTGCCCAGCAACTCCTGGATCTGGGATTTGTTCATGCCTGGCGCGTACTGGCGCAGATTGTCCAGGTTCACGTAGGTGCCGCCCGCCGGATAGGCACGCGCAGGGTCCGGAAATTCCTCGCGTACCTGGCCTTTGCCACAGGCGGCCAGCATTGCCAGCAAAGCAAGTACGGTCCATTTTTTGTTCATAGCATCCTCGACGCGTAGCCAGGGTTGTATGCCTGCAGGTTCCCGTTGCACCACCTACCACTGGAAACCAGCTCCCAAGGTCACCCCGCCATCGCCGCGGGTATTGGCCGAACCACTGAGTTTGTAGATCCAGCGGCCGCCATCGGTGACCCCGGACACGCCCACCGCCATGCTCGACTCGCCGTGGAAGGTGCTGGCCGCCATCGACGCCATGCGCTTTCCTGCCTCGGTGGGTTGCGGCAACCCCGCCATCGCCATCGCCGAAGCGACACCTGCGGAGGCACGGTCATCGATGCGCTTCATGTCGCGGCTTACGTCATTGAAACGTTGATCGGTGTAGTTCTTCGACCAGTCCATGACCTCCCCCATGCCCTTGTTGAGCTGCGCGACATTGACGGCGTCGGTAGGCGCCACGCCCGTCCCCACGTTGTGGATGACGGTACTGGTGCCTGGGCGCCCCATCGTCACGCTTGCGTAGTTGGTGCTGCCGTCGGTGTTCTGGTCATAACGCACGGTGCCCTGCTGCGAAGCCTGTAGCTGACGCACATTGACCGCGTCCGTGGCCTCGGTGCCATCGCCTACGTTGGTGATCTGCCGTTCGGCACCTGCGGCACCCACCGACACGGTGTTGGCACGAGTAGCCACCGAGCCTGCACCCAACGCCACACTGCCGGCGGCCGACGCGTTGGCACCGTTGCCGATGGCCACCGCCTGGTTGCCACTGGCAGTTGCCTGTGGTCCGGCGGCCACACTGTCCTGGCCAGTGGCCGAGGCGGCTGCCTTGGTTGAGTTGACGGAGAAGTACTGGTTGCCGGCGCCTCCGTTCTGGATGTTGTCGATGCGCTTGTTGACGTTGACGATGGAACCATCCATCGCCGCCAGTGCGTCGGTGACATTGCCCAGCGTTTGCTGGGTGCCAACACCGCTACTGTTGATCGAAGTGACGTTGAAGCTGGCGGCGCTCCACTGCCCGGTGCTGCTGTTGTACTGCAGCGTGCCGCCGATGGTCGACGCAAGCGCCTGGTTGGTTGCGGCCAGTTGCCCACCGTTGATTGCATCCAGGCTGCCAGTGGTGACACTGCCAGCCGCCACATTGCCCAGGGCCACTGCGGCACCGCTGCCATCGCCGGTCAAACGTACCGCGTTGGTTGGATTGCCGGCAGCGTCGGCGATGTATTTCACCGCCAACGGATCGCTGCTGCCCGGGACATTGCCCGGCAACAGATTGCGCAGGTTGAGCAGCGAATCGCTGATTGAACTGAACGCACTGCCGATGTTTGCATACGACTGCAGCGAAGCCGCACCCAGTACACCAATGCTGTTGATCTGGTAATTCGGCGCGCCGAGCACACCACCGTTGAATGTCGCGCCGCCACCCAAGTAGGTCGCCATCGAGCTGCCCAGTCCAAACAGCTGCCCACCGTTGACCGCCTCCATGCTGCCCGCTGCAACCGAGCCGGCCGCAAGGTTCGCCAGCACCGTGCCACTGACTGCCTGACCGCTGCCCAGCGTGACCTTGCTGTAATTGACAACACCATTTGCGTCTTCGTCATAGACCACGGCGGCCAGCCCCAGATCATCGATCTGATCCAGCGCACCGCGCAGTTGCATGACGTTCACCGCATCGGTGTCCTGGCTGCCGGCGGCAACATGGGTGATCTGGCGCTCACGCCCCGCAGAACCCACCGCAACTTCGCCGATGGAGGTTTGGGTAGCGGTCAAGCCGAACGCGGTGTAGTTGTCCTGGCCACCGCGGGCAGCATTGGACTTGAAGCCCAGCGCCACACTGTTGGCCTTGTCCGAGGTTGCACCGGCACCGAGCAGGGTCTGTGCGTTGGCCGTGCCCTTGGCGCTGTCACCAACCACCACCGAATGACCCAACCGTGCATCGTAGTCAGCCGTCGGCAGACCGGTCTTGCCACCTGCGGCATCGATGAACACCTGGTCTGCCGTCTGCGTTGCCAACCGATGCTCGGCGTTGCTGCCGATCACCACTTCCTTGGAGCCATTTGCAAACGCGCCGTCACCGATCAGCACCTGGTAGTCCTGTGCTGCGGGCACCGCCCAGCACTTGGCAGTCACCGCTCCCAGCACGTTGAGGCAGTCGGAGGCCCAGCCCGGGGCGCCGTCCGGCAACACCAGGCCAAGCAGACCGCCCGGATCGCCATTGTTGATGTTGGTGATGTAGCTGTCAGAGGTCACCCCGCCGATCAGGGTCAGGTGCGAGTTGCCGCCAGTGCTCAAACCGCCCAGCCCATCCAGCAGGCTGCCTACCGGACTCAGGTTCACCACCGGCAAACCCAGCACCGATACCTCGGAATAGGTCTGCATCACGTTGGTGCTGTTGACCTTCAGACTGCCGCTGTTGATATAGCCATTGCCTCCGAGGATGGAGGTAAGCGGTGAATCCACCAATTGGTTCACCGAGCCGACCAGACCACCATTGCCGACGATCAGGCCTGATGGCCCTGCGCTGGGTGCCGGCGGTGCAGCGGGCACTACCGGATTGCCGGTGAGGCCGCCAACAACGTTCGACAACCCGCCGGTCACACCGCCGATCACGCCACTCAGTGCGCCGGTCACACCGCTCACACCCGACCCGGAGCCGGCGATGCCACCCAGCGTATTACCGGTTGCACCCAGCAGCGTGGACGCGGTGTTGTCGACCGTTTCCAACAGGTTCTGCACCGTGCCAGTCACGTCGCCGTTGGCCAGCGCGCCGGTCGTGTCCTGCAGACCGCCGGTCAGCGTGCCTACCGTATTGGTGACACCTGTGCCCAGCGTGTTCGAGCCTGTCACGCCGCCAACCACCGCACCGAGAAGATCGCCGACGCCGTCCAGCACCGGCGCAGCGCCATCGACCACGCCGTTCACAACACCACCCAGACCCGTGCCCGCGATCAGCCCGCCGGTCAGATCTTCGACGGCGCCCACCGCGCCGGTCACGGCACCATGCACCGGTTTGCCCCCCTGCCCTGCGCCTGGCAGCAACAGGTCACCCACACCAGCAACGCCGCTGCCCAGTTGGCCGGTAACCGAAGTCACCGTGGTACTGACGTGTGAAGTGAGCGTGTCCACCGCAGCGACGGACTGGCCTGCCAGCACCTCGCCAGTCACTTCCTTGACCGCTCCAACCGTCGAAGCCAGCGTGCCCTGCAATGGGCTTCCGCCCTGCTGGCCCGGCAGCAGCCCGCCGAGCAAGTCTTCAACGCCGCTGCCCAGATGCTGGCCAAGCGGCGTCAACGTCGCTCCCACGTGCGAGGTCAGCGTTTCCACCGCAGCCACGGGCTGGCCCGCCAGCACCTCGCCAGTCACTTCCTTGGCCGCTCCAACCGTTGAAGCCAGCGTCCCCTGCAACGGGCTTCCACCCTGTTGGCCCGGCAACAGCCCGCCGACCACAGCTTCGACGCCGCTGCCCAGATGCTGGCCAAGCGGCATCAACGTGGTTCCCACATGCGAGGTGAGCGTTTCAACCGCAGCCACCGGTGTTCCGGTCAGCACTTCGCCGGTGAGTTCCTTGACCGCACCAGCCGTTGAAAGCAATGTCCCGTGCAACGGGCTTCCACCCTCTTCCTTGCCCGGCAGCAGCACCGCGGCGATGCCTTGCAGTCCTGCACCGGTTCCGGTCAGCGGGCCAACCGTTGCAGTAACCGCAGCATTGGCCGAAGCCGCCAGCGGCTTCACTGCGAGCGCGGCATCCGTTACGACGGCCAGCGCTGCAGCAGGTGCATTTACCCCGCCATGTGGATGCAGCTTCGGCAGCGAGGCGCGCACACCCAGCCGTGCGCGCACCACGGCTGGCACAGTGGCAACCTGCGGCTTGATCGCGGCTGCCGCCGACACGTCCACCTGCAGCAACGCTGGCAACGTCACCGAAGCACCAAGCGCAGCACCGGCACCTGCTGTCGGCAGGGTGGTGGCGACGATCTGCTGCGCGTCGGTGTTGCTGTACTTTGCGACCAGGTCCTGCAGGTCGGCGAGCCTGGCGTCGGTTGCAGATGCGGGCCCGGCCATGGCCAGCGCGATGGCGCTGCCCAGGCCAGCCAGGCTCCACGACACCGACGGCGACAGCCTTGCCGGACCAGAACGTTTCCCCTGTGCGCTGGCCAGCTCGGAACCTACGACGAAGGCGTTGAGTGTGCGGTTCCAGACCAAACGATAGATGCGGTTCATGCGGAGCCTCCGGTTCGACCCTTCCAGGAGCGGACAGGTCTTGGTTCGTGAGGCCAGTACAACGCTTACATGCCCGCTTGTTTGCCCGCATCCGGCACATCCATACGGCAATTTGGCAAAGCGATACCCGTTAGCGGCACGCAAATGCACGTATTCGGCAACCACTGCAGTTAAGTGATGGGCATCACGCAGCAGCTCGACACAGCTCAGGCCGTGGAGTAGGTGCCGCGCATCAAGGTCTCGCTCGGCAGCTCACCAAAAACCTTGCGATAGCTGTCGGCAAAACGCGACAAGTCCCACAGGCCACAGCTCAACGCGATTGACTTGACCGACTTGCGACCAGCATCCGCGCTGGACAGGCTGCGGCACGCCTCGCACAGGCGCAGCATGGACAGATAGCGCACCGGGGAGATCCCTACCAGTTCCTCGAACGCATAGCGCAGCGCCCGCTCACTGACGCCTGCGGCGTCGCATAGTTCGTGCATATAGATATGGCGTCGAAGATTGGCATACATCATGTCCTCGGCGCGGCGAAAAATAAGATAGCGGGCGCGTCGACTGCGATTGCAGCCAGCACGTTCGGGCACGCCATTGGTCACCACTTCCTTGACGTGCGCATCGAGCATCGCATCGATCTCATCGCTACCGACTTCACCTTGGTGTATGCGCTCATGCAAGCCTTGGTAATAAGCCTGCAGCGGCACATGTGGGCGGTTGCTCAACACCGGCACGCCAGCCGCCTCCTCCAGAAGACCGCCCAGTCGTTGCGCTGCCGCTCGCTCCTGGAAACGCTTGAGCGGAACCAACACAAAGGTCATCCGACTGCCTGCACCCAAGGCGAATTCGGTAACACCTTCAGGCATTACCGATACGATGTTTCCCGATACCAATGGCACGCCATGGCACCAGCTGGTTTCCGGGTCCACGGTCTGCAGGCATCCAAGCAGGCACCAATCCAGCGGCAACATGAAGCGGCCACGTGTACGTGCGCCGACCTCGAAAGTGCACAACAAGGCCTGATCGTGAACAAAGGAGGTGATCGATGCCGTAGGTGGCTGATCATCGAGCAACACCAATTCAACGTGGCACACGCGAAGCGTGCCGCTCAGCGACGCCAGATCAAATGATCGCAAACCGTTTCCGCCGACTACCGCATCCATGTGAACGCCTTTGCGCCCCCGAGTCAGGGACGCGCTTCAGAAGCCCAGCCATCCATTGCAGGTAAACAAACAAAACCTGCAATCCCCTGCCGCACAGCCTGAAACTCGTATTACGGAATCGCAATGAAAGACGCATTCAACTGCCCCTGCGTCATGGATACTGACAAAAAAAAATGGCCTTCACGCCGGCTCCGCCACTACCTAATAGCGAAGTCCATCACATATATGAAAAACAATTCGTTCTTGCCGAATTTGCGCATCCGCGGCCGGGGCCGATTGCAATGATGTTTCCGGGCATGCCTTGCATGCCGACAGGGGACAACGGAAGCAAAGGTAGGGAACTGCCGGCACTGCCCGGCAACCTGAGCGACCGTCGGCACACTCTTGCCGGTGTCATGTGCATCCCAATGACCTCAATCGGGCAGCAATGCCCATCGCCCGGCTTTCTGTCGGTGCAACACCGACACCGGGTCATCAGGGAGAACACCATGAACGCACAGCTGCGCAGGTTTTTCCGGGAAGAAGACGGTGTTACCGCACTTGAATATGGGCTGCTGGCAGCCGTCGTGGCGGGCCTGATCATTTTCTTCGCACGCGATGGCCTGAGGGTCGTTTTCCAGACCGTCCTCACCAAACTTACCGAACTGGTTAGTGGCGCCGGCACCGGCACCGGCACCACCTGAGCCAAGGCTGCGGCCATGACCATCGCCTATCTGACGGCGTTGCTGCTTGGCGCACAGGTCGCGATCAGCGACCTGATGGCCAGGCGCGTCTCCAATCGGGCACTACTGGCCGTGCTGGTGTGTGTCATGGCGATGCAGCTGTTGAAGATGGGCAGCCCGCCGCCGCTTGCCAGTTGCCTGCTTGGTGGTGTGATCGGGCTGGCAGCACTGCTGCCCTTCTATGCCATCGGCTGGATGGGCGCAGGCGATGTGAAGCTGTTTTCGGTGATCGGGTTCCTGCTGGGCGGCAATGCCCTGCTACCCATCTGGATCATCGCCAGTCTGGCTGCCGGGGCGCACGCACTGGTCGCCCTAAGCTGGCCTACGGCATCCTCCTGCGCGCCGCTGCGCCTGCAACGGATGGTGCAGTCACTGCAGGGCTCCAGCCTGATGACGGATTGGCAGATGGATCTGCGCTCTGCGCGCGGTGGCCGCCGCGGCATTCCTTACGCCGCGTATCTGGGTCTGGCGATGATCATCATCGTGATCACCGGAGGTGACCATGTCTAGGCTGAGAGCCACTGCGCGACGGCGTGCGTACGGCGTTGTGACCATCGAATTCGCGCTGATGATGATGTTCGGCGTACTACCGTTGCTGTTCATCACATTCACCGGCGTAATGATTTTTGCCGCCCAGCAATCACTCGCCCTGGCAGCAGGTGAAGGGGCACGCGCGTCCTTGCGCTACGGCAATACCGCCGAACGGCGCAGCAATGCCTGCCAGGCAGCGGCACGCTCGATGCAGTGGCTGTTGAATTACTCCAAGACAGCGGCCAGCTGCAGCAGCGCCGATGCGGCACCGATCGCCGTGTCTCAACCTTATGCCTGCGCCGCCGATAGCAATGTCAAGTGCATCAAGGTAACCACGTCGTACAACCATGATGCACATCCCTTCATGCCGGGTACCGGCACGCTGATGGGCTGGACCATGGGCAAGTCATTGAGCAGTACCGCCGTTGTTCAACTGGATCTAGGCGACCGCTAAACGCGGACTCCAAGGGGGAGGAGCTTCGAGATGCCCAAGGCAATACGCATAGCTGCAATCCTGCTGCTGGCCGTGGCGGCACTGCTGATGGTGCTGGCCTTCGGGATCGGCCGGCGCGCAACACAACCCGCCGAAACCAGCAGCGCAGCGCCACCGGCCAATCCATCCAAGCGAATGATGGTGGTCGCCAGCAAGGAGCTGCCCGCCGGGCAACCGATCACCGCCGCGGATCTGGCCGTTGCCGAGATGGCCTTGCCACCGGCCAACGGCTACACCGCCATCACCGAGGTGGAGGGGCGCACGCCGGCAAGGAGCATCGCAGCCGGCGCGATGATCACCAGCGAACAATTGCTCAAGGGCATCGCCATCGGCATCAAACCCGGCGAACGCGCGGTGGCGGTGCCGGTTGACGAGCTTGCCGGGGTCAGCAACCGCGTCACGCCTGGCGACTACGTCGATGTGTTCATGAGCCTGCAGGACCCTTCCAGCACTGGCAGCGGCCAGAGCAACACACAGGCACGGCTGCTGCTCTCACGCCTGCAGGTATTGGGCTACGGCAACACCGATGTAGGGCAAGTGAGCAACAGCGCTGACGAACAGAGCAACGAGGTCGGTGCTTCCCCGCCGGAACCGGGCAGCCGCGCGGAGACCATCGCGTCGCGCGACAGCCGTGGCAACGGCGCAACAAACGCAGATGCCGCGCAGGCACGCAGCGCGATCCTCGCTGTTCCGGTGCAGGATGCCGGGCGCCTTCTATTGGCCGCACACAGCGGCAAATTGTTCCTGGCACTGCGCAATCCCGCTGACACCGGCCTGGCCGATGAAGGCATTTTCACCGCGCCCGCAGCGGTGCTGGCGCTACGTGGAAATCTTGACCAAGCAGCTGCCGAAGCCGCCTCCCGCCCGGAAAACCGCGCTTACGCCGGTATCGACCTGAACGCACTGGCCGGCGGCAGCCGCCGCCCAGTGCCGGCCGCGAGCACTGCGTCGGCCGCGCCGCAACGCCAGCGTGGCACACGCCCCTCCCGCCAAGGCATCGAAATCATCCGCGGCACGACCCCGTCCAATCAGCAGTCCTCGCCATGACCGGAGGAATCCTCTTGCACCAGCGTTCTTCCATCACCGCATCTGCGTTGTTCACCTTGGCGCTGTTGGGGCTGGGTGGTTTCATGCCACCGCTGACCCAAGCCGCACAGGCGCAAGCGAGCAGCAACACTGTCGTGCTCGAGCTCAACGAGCAACGCCCCTGGAACCTGCCCGTCGGGGTCGAACGGATAGCCATCGCCGACCCTTCCATCGCAGACATCACCCGCATCGGCCGCAACAGCGAAGCCTTGCTGGTAGGCAAGTCCGCCGGCAGCACCACCCTGCTGTTGTGGCTGCAGAAGCAGGCTGCACCAACGCGCATCCGGGTGGACGTGCGCAACGCAGTACAGGGCGGGCTACTGGATGGCAGCGCCAATGGGCTCACCGTGCAGGCGGGCCAAGCCCTGCTATCAGGCAGTGCGGGTTCCCTGCTTGAGCATGAAGCGCGCCGCAAGGCCGCGGCTTCGGCAGTTGGCGAAAAAGGCATGATCAGCGACGCAACCACCATCAGCAGCGGCGGCGTCGTGCAGGTCGAAGTCAAGGTGGTGGAGTTCAACAAGAGCGTGCTGCGCCAGGTCGGCATCAGTTTCAAGAACATCAATGGCGGCTTCAGCTACGGCATCACCTCACCAAGCGGCAGCAATGACGGTGGCGCGCTTTCATCGGCATTCAAGCTGGTAGCCAAGTCCATCCCGGGCGCCTGGGATGCGAATATCGATCTGCTGCAGGCCAATGGCATGGCGAGGGTACTGGCGGAGCCGACGCTGGTGGCGTTGTCCGGCCAAAGCGCAAGTTTTCTGGCCGGTGGTGAACTGCCCATCCTTGAACCACAGGGGCTTGGCACCACCACGGTGAACTTCAAACCCTTCGGCATCGGCCTGACCGTCACCCCGACTGTGCTGTCGGCAGATCGCATCGCGCTGAAGGTGGCACCGGAAGCCAGTGATCTGGACTACACCCGCGGCATCACCCTGGACGGCACCCAGATTCCGGCTATCTCCACCCGTCGCGCCGACACCACGGTGGAACTGGGCGACGGTGAGAGCTTCGTCATCGGTGGCTTGGTCAGCAGCCAGCTGTCCTCGAACGTCAACAAGATCCCGTTGCTGGGCGACATTCCGATACTTGGCTCGTTCTTCCGCAACCTCAGCTACAAGCGCGAAGACAAGGAGCTCGTCATCGTGGTGACGCCGCGTCTGGTGAAGCCATTGGCGCGTGGCACCGAAATCCCGTTGCCTGGCCAACGCGAAGCACAACCCAAACTGCCGGTCTGGGGTGCATGGTTGCTGCACCCGGCCAGTCCCGACCAACTCCCTGGCTTCTCACGCTGAAGTGCCCCCATGCCCCCGGTGATGCCCTTGCCCCAGACCCAGAGCCATCCCGAATTGAATCTGCTGCTGTACGCACCGGATAACCGCCACATGGCGCGTCTGGGTTCCGTACTCGCGGGGCAGGCCAATCTGCGGTGGGTCGATAGTCGCGAAACCAATCCGCGCCAGCTGCTGGACGCCGCAGCCGGACCGGCATTCGTGTTGCTCGACTACTGTGGCGGCAATGCCGCTTACTCCACTGATGTCGCCCGCCAGCTGCACGCCCTGCCCGCCTGTCCGGCAATGATCGGATTGGGCACCACCGGCCCGGAACAGGCTGCAAACCTGCTGGCGGCAATGCGTGCAGGGGTCTGCGATTTTGTCGATATCGACAACAACACCGCACAGATGCTGGAAGTGTTCGAGCGTGTCGGTGCAGCCCCCCGCCCGGTACGCGCAGCCGCCACACCGGAACTGCGCCCTGACGGTCGCCTGATCGTGTTGTTGGGGGTGCGCCCTGGCGTGGGCACCAGCACCTTGGCCACCCATCTGGGGGTGAGCCTGGCCGAACAGAACCCGGTCTCGCCCGATGTCGCTGCGCTGCAGGGTTGGCTGCTACTGATCGATCTGGGTCAACCCGCTGCCGATGCCGCACTCTACCTGGGCATGGAAAGTCACTTCAGCTACGAAGAAGCACTGCGCAGCGTCGAGCGGATGGATCGAACCTTCGTCGGCACCGCGTTCGCCCACCATGCCAGTGGCATGGCTTTGCTAGGCATCGCCAGCGGCAGTCTGCTTAAAAAGCATGAGCCTATTTCCCTGCTCGACCGTCTGCGCAGCGTATTTCCACTGAGCCTGTGCGATGTCGGCGGCCTGCCGGTGCAGCTGCTGCCCACCACCCTGCTCAAGAGCGCGTCCGAAGTCTGGCTGGTCACCGATCAAGCGATTGGATCGCTGGTATCGCTGGACCAGACCATGCGCGAACTCGAAAGCCGCGGCCTGCGCGACGAACGCCTGCAACTGATCGTCAACCGATTCGATGCCAACGGCGGGCTGGCCGACACCCAGATCGCACAACGCTTCAACCTGCCACTGTTGGCCACGCTTCCGGATCGTTCAAGGGTGCTTCGCTCCAACGCAGGGCTGGGCCGCTTGCTGACCGATGCGGCTCCACGCGACCCCTATCTCAAGGCACTGCAGCCCCTGCTGCAGCGTTTGGAGCGGCGGCGGCTGGCAACACCACCCACCACCGCACCGTCCTCACCGCTGGCCCGTCTCGCCAATCTGCTGGGTAGATAACAATGGAAGACAAAGTCACCCCCTTGTCCCCGCGCATCGCCGCAGCAGCACTGTCAGTGGAACCAGTGCCGAACGTGCCGTTCGAACAGACCGAGCAGTTCCAGACCGTGCTGTCGGCTGCACACGAGTACCTGTTGAACCACGTCGAGGATCAGCGCGTCGATATCGACTCCTGGTCGCCGGAGACCATCGGCAAGTTCGTCCGCACGCAGACCGCGGCCTTCGTCAAGGAGTGGAAGATCCCGGTCAACGCCCACGAGATGGAAGCCGTTGCCAGCGCCCTGCAGAAGGAGCTGACGGGTTTTGGCCCGCTCGACGATCTGCTGCATGACCCGGAGATCGAAGACATCCTGATCAACGGTTACAAGGATGTACATGTGTCTGCCGGCGGCATATTGCGCCGTTCCACCCAGCGTTTCGGCGACGATCGCCACCTGCTGCGCATCCTGCGCCGCATCATCGCGCCACTCGGCCGCCGCCTGGACGACTCCAACCCCATGGTCGACGCGCGCCTGCCCAATGGCGGCCGCCTCAATGCCATCATTTCGCCCTTGGCCGTTGACGGGCCGATGGTGTCGATCCGCAAATTCCGCAAGGACCCGTTCACCCCCGATGAGCTGCTGGGTCGTGGGGCATTCGACAAGCCGATGTACGCCCTCCTCAACGCGATGGTGCGCGGCCGCTGCAACATCCTGATCTCCGGCGGCACCAGCTCCGGCAAGACCTCGCTACTCAACGCACTGGCGACCTTCATCCCGCACAACGAGCGCGTCATCACTGTCGAAGACACCGCTGAGCTGGCCCTCAATCACCCGCATGTGGTGCGACTGGAATCACGCTTGGGCGGCTTTGATGGCAGCGGTGCGGTCAGCATCCGCGAACTGGTTCGCAACAGTCTGCGCATGCGCCCGGACCGCATCGTGGTTGGCGAAGTACGTGGCGCCGAGGTGCTGGAAATGCTGCAGGCGATGAATACCGGCCACGACGGCTCGATGGCTACGGTGCATGCCAACAACGCCCGCGACTGCCTGTATCGACTGGAAATGCTGGCTGGTTTTGCCGGCTTCCAGGGCAGCGAAGACAGCCTGCGCCGGCAGATCGCTGGCGCCATCGACTTCATCGTGCAGATCTCGCGCCTGGGCAGTGGCCGCAGGGTGATCGTCTCCATCACCGAGATCACCGGCGTCAGCGACAACGTCATCACCAGCCAGGAACTGTTCAAGCACGAAGCCTGGATCGACCAGGAGAGCCGCGAGCGCGACCGCTGGATAGGCTTGGGCTTTCACCCGCACTGCCACAAGCTCGAACCGTTCCGGCAGGAACTGCGCGAGGCCAACATGGGGAGTTTCCCTTCATGATGCTGCCCTTGCTGCTTGGGAGTTTCGCAGTGCTGCTGGTGGCCCTGGCCATGGGTTTGTGGTGGGGCCTGGCAACCCGCGTGCAGCAGCGTGCTGCCGCCAGCCACGCCGACACCCGGCTGTCACAGCCCGATCCACAACGCGCCGCCGATGAAGCCCGCAACAGCCGCCCACCGAGCAGGCGCTGGGCCGAGCTGCTGCGCCGGGCCGGGCTGAAAGACTCCGTGCGCACGCTGATCCTGATCGCGTTGCCCGGCATCGCCCTCACCATCGGTGCCGGCCTGCGCCTTGACAGCGCCTGGTTCGGCGCGTTCGTGCTGGCGCTGTATCTGCTGGCCGTGGCGCTTTGGTTGTACCGGCGCATGGACAAGATCCAACAGCGGCTGGTCGCGCAGATGCCGGACTTCCTGGAAAACATGGTGCGCATGGCCGGCATCGGCAACAGCTTGTCGATGGCCTTCCAGAGCGCCACCCAGAATGTCGATCCGCCACTGCGTCCCATCCTCGACAACGCACTGACCTATACCCGTGCAGGCATGGACCTGGACCGCGCCCTGCAACACGCCGCGCAGGCCTATCGTTTGCGTCCTTTGGAGATGCTGGCGGTGATCCTCGGCACCAGCATCCGCATTGGCGGGCGCAGCGACCAGATCCTGCAGCGCATGAGCGACTTCATGCGCGATCTGGAAGAGGTGCAGCGCGAATTGCAGGCAACCACCTCCGAGACCCGCATGTCTGCCTGGGTACTCGCGTTGCTGCCAGTCGGCGCGGCCTTGTCGATGGCCTTGATGAGCCCGGACTTCTTCCAGCCCATGTTCCATGAACCGCTTGGCAAGAAAATCCTGCTGATCGCGGTGCTGCTCGAACTATGCGGAGGCTTCCTGCTGTACCGGTTGGCCAAATCGCTATGACGCCGTCAATCGCCCCTCACCTTCGTCGGAGAGCCGCATGAACCAGCTGTACGCCATCGCCATGATGCTGGTCGTACTGGCCCTGGTCCTGGCCGCGGCCGGCCTGCTCTACCGTGGGCGGCGCAGCCAACAGGCAGGCGCGGCATTGCAGACCGCACTGGACACCGCCCAGCACCTGGAACACGACAGCGCGCCGAAAGCCGGCTGGTGGCGGCAGCGTCTGGGTGACCTTGCCGCCATCGGCCAGCACTTCGACGGCAGCCGCGTGCAGAAAGCACTGCTGGCACCCGAGGACAAGCTGCTGTTGGAACAGGTCGGTTGGAACCACAACACCGGCACCGCCGCCTTCCTTGCCACCCGCCTGCTGCTTGCCTTGTTGATGCCATTCATCGCCGTGCTGCTGCTACGGCCGCATGGTGGCGACATGATCATCATCGTGTTGGTCGGCTTTGCGCTTGGCATTCTGTTGCCGAAGCTGCTGCTGCGCAGCTGGGCCAGTCGCCTGCGCAGGAAAGTGGATGAGGAATTGCCCTTGCTGATTGATCTACTGCGCCTGCTGCAAGGTGTTGGCTTCAGCATCGACCAAAGCCTGCAGATGGTTGGGGAGAAGCTGCACATCGCCATCCCGGTACTGGGCCGCGAACTGCAGATCGCAAATGCCGGCTACAGCCGCGGCCGTAGTCGCGCGCAGTCGCTGCGCCGGCTCTCCGAATCCTTCGACAACGACGACCTGCGCAGCCTCATACAGATGATTTTGCAGGTGCACCAACACGGCGGCGCCGTGCAGGAGCCGCTCAAGCAGTTCGGCATGCGCCTGCGCGAGCAGCGCCGCATGAAGATGAAGGAGAAGGTCGGCAAGCTCTCGGTGAAGATGACCGTGGTGATGATGATCACCTTGCTGCCGGCGCTGATGCTGGTACTTGCCGGGCCGGCCATCATCTCGCTGGCTGCTGCAATCAAGGGAATGTGATGGGAGCCGACCTGATGAAGACCAAAGCACTGCTACTGATCGCACTGGCCCCTGCCCTGCTCGCTGGCTGTGGCGGCAATCGTGCTGCCTACAAGCAACCGCCAGTCGAACCAGCGCTGGTGGAGGCCGTACAGGACGACCGCGGCATGTACCTTGGCCTGCTCAAGCAGATGCAGGAACAAGGTGCCTACTACGCGTCATTGGCGCATATCGACGCCTTCCGGCAGCGCTTCGGCGATAGCCCGGAACTGCGCATCCTGCAGGCCAACGCACTGCGCGAAACCGGCGATGACGCAACCGCAACCACCATCTACCGTGGTTTGACCAAGGGCCCGCAAGCCGCACCGGCGTGGCACGGGCTTGGGCTTATCGCAGCAACCGCGCGTGACCATGCCGGTGCGCGACTTGCACTCGACAATGCGGTGCGTGCCGATCCGTTGAACATCGCCTACCTCGGCGACCTGGGCTTCGCACTGCTGCAGGCCGGTCAAGTCGAACCGGCACGGGCACCACTGGCCAAGGCCGCCGAACTGGGTCCGGACAATATCCGCGCCATCTCCAATCTTGCGCTGTGGGCGTTGCTGTCCGGCCAGGCAACAACCGCAGAAAGCATGATGCAGCGAGCGAATCTGCCGCCGGCAACCCGAAACGAGATCTATCGCCTGGCGCAGACTCTGCGGCAACCGGTTGCCGCTGCCATTCCTGAAGCAGCGGCAGCGGGCAATACGACCGCGTTGGCCGCCCAGCAGCCAGCAGCCAGGGCCACGCATGTGCCGCGCCCACCCGGCTCGATGCTTGATCGTTTCAGCCCCTCGTCGACCACTTCGCAGGAGGTAACGCCATGATCCGAACGGCAGCCATCGCCGCAGCAGTGCTGCTGTGCAGCTTCGGCAGCTGCGCATCAGCCGCGGCCCAGCACGCACCGTTGATCGAACGCATGGCCGATACCAGCACTGCAGCCAGCGCAAACACCGGCAGCACGGCAAGTGCGACAACCGCTGCTACCACAAGTCCTCCAGTTGCGGCCACCAGCTTTGCCGACCTGCCACGTTCACAAGTGGGCGACACCACCCGCGCCCTGTTGCAGCTACAGGCTGACAGCACCCGCCCCGGCACCGCCTTGCCGATGCTCGGCGAGGCCGCCAGTCGCAGCTACCAGCGCTATCTCAACAGCTTTGATCACCCCATCCCCGAGTACTTCGAAGCAGCGCTCCCCAATCCAAAGCAAGGCGGCGGTAGCCGCTGAGGCCCACCATGTACAGCCCGCGGCGGTCATCACTTTCAGTGTCACGCGCGCTACGCGATCCATCCCTCAGCGCGCGCCAACGTGGCGGCGCAGGCCTGCCAATGCTGTTGCTGCTGCTCGGCCTGGTGGTGATACTCGGCCTGGTCGAGGTGGGCTACCTGTACTGGAGCAAGCGTGATGTTCAGAAGACCGCCGATCTGGCCGCGCTGGCCGGCGCGCAGCGACTGGAACTGTGCACCACCGATTACAAAGACAATCTGGCAGCACGCAACAACGCGGTCACCGACAATCGGTTCGCCGGCCAGTTGGCAATCAACTGTGGCTACTGGGGTGCCGAGCTTGCACCCGGCGCGCGCTTTGTCGGTGTCGCCAGCAACCGCCCACTGAATGCCGTCCAGGTTACCGCCTCGCGGCAAGCGGTGCCGCTGCTGGGCCAGCTCACCTCCCTGCCACGTATCAGCGCCACCGCCGTGGCCAAACGCACAGCACCGCAAGCTGCTTTCAGTGTGGGCTCGCGACTGCTCAACACCAACAGCAATGCGCCACTGCAGGGGATACTTCGACTGGTCGGTGTCGATCTGACCCAGACCCAGATCGCCAGCTACCAGGGCCTGGCCAACCTCAAGATCACGCCACGCGGCCTGCTGCAGGCGTTGGACATCCCGGTGGCCACCGACGTCAACGTTGGCGACTTGAACAACCTGCTGGCCGCCAACCAGGTGTCCGTCGGCAGACTGCTGGAAGTGATGGCCAGCTTGGCCAGCCAACAGGGACTGGCCGGTGTCGACCTGCGCCTGCTGCAGCAGAAGCTGCTTGGCGCCGGCCTCAGCAACGCGCTGGTGCAGCTGGGCTCCACCGCCAGTAGCGCGGGCCTGTTCGCCAAGATCGCCGGCGGCAGCGAAGCAGCCAACGGCGCACTGGATGTGGATCTCAACGCGCTCGACCTGCTCGGCACCAGCATCTCCATCGCCAATTCCAAGCACGCCGTCGAGGTACCGCAGCTGGACGTGCTCGGCCTGCTCAAAGCCAAGGCCAGCATTGTCGAGCCTGCGTCGATCGGGATTGGCCCGGTCGGCACCACCGCTTACAACAGCCAGGTGCGCCTGTTCCTGGATATCGACTCGCAACGGATTCCCGCACTCGGCACGGTACTGAACTGGTTGGGCACGCGCATCAAGCTGCCCACCTACATCGACGTGATTGACGGCTTCGGCCAACTCACGGCCATCGATTGTTCGACCCAACCGGCGACGGCCAAGGTCGACGTGACCAGCGCCATCGCCAACGTCTGCATCGGCAAGGCCACCACACCATGGGACTCCACCCGTGAGCTGTGCCGCACCGGGCTGGGCAACGAGACCCTGGTCAGCCTGCTCGGCCGCGATGTGCTCAACAAGAAAATTTCGCTGGAAGCACTATCACAAAGCGATCAGCTGACCTTGAGTGCAGGCCAGACCGGCACCGTCAAACCCAATGATCTGAAGGTGGGCAAGCTGGTATCGGACCTCGTCGATGCCTTGCTCGGCACCGTGCAATCACTGTTCGCACCACAGGGCAACAGCAGCGATGCGGCCAAGGATCTGGCCGTGCAGTACCTCGAAGCCACCAAGAAAAACGGCCTGTACCAGCCCGCCGTCGTGGTGCAGGCCCTGACCAACGGCAACAGCGGTGCCAATCTCCCGGCACTTGGCAGCTGGACCACCGAAATCCCAACCTGCGAGAGCTGGCTTCTGGGCTGCACACCGAAAAAAGTGCAGGGCGACGTCTGGCAGGGCTTTCTCTACGAAACCACGATCAGCAAGCCCAGCGTGCTCGGCGGCCTGCTCGACGTACTCGGCCTGACATCCTGTCAAGGCCTGATCGCCGGCCTCGCATTCAACGATTGCGTCAGCAACTCGCTGGCCAAGTACCTGCAAACCAAACCAGGCGGCCTCAGCGGCAGCGGCGGCTACAACCCTGTCACCGGCAGCGGCAACTGTGCCAGCGTGCTGTGCCTGCTGCTCAAACCCGTCATCGACAACACCTTGCGGCCGCTGCTCGATGGCGTCGGCAACCTGCTGGCAACGCTGCTGTCGGACGTCCTGGGCCTGCAGCTGGGCCGTACCGACGTGCATATGCAGTCGATCCAATGCGGCCGCAGCCAGCTGGTCGAATGAGCGCCTGCCCAAACAGTGCAGAGGCCCACGCCGCAATGCTTTCCAGCGCCAGATCGCGTGCTATGCTCGGGTACGAACAAGGCGCATTCATGAAATGCGACGGCCATCGCAATTCGGGGGAATTACGGGGACTTATGAGAAGGATCGAAATGCTTCCGAGCCGGTTTGGCTGTGTACTACTCCTGGTCATTGGCGTGCTCACGGCACCCGCCGCGATCGCAGGCCGTTGGCAGCGCGGTGAAGCCGAGGTACCGGCCGCCCCCGCCAACAGCGAAGACAGCGCAGTGGGCAATACCGTCGCCGAACTGAAACGCTTGATGGGCAACCAGGAACTCACCGAGCTGCGTACTACCTACAACGGTAACTACGGTGCCAGCCTGCTGTTCCATACCGATTCGCTGAACTACTACGTGGCGCTGTTCCACGAGAAGGAATTCTGGCGGGTTATCCGCACCGAATCGGTCGAGAACGCCGAAACGCTTTATCTCACCTTCGCCGACCAGACCAAGCAGCTGGCCCAGGTCTATCTGGACACCATCCGGTTGCAGGCCGGCAAGGCTTACAGCGAGAAACTGGTCGCGATGAACGAGCGCCGCCTGCGCGGCCTGCAACAGGAAGTGGAGCAGCAACGCCAGCAGTCGCTGCAGGTCAGCAACGCGCTGCAGGAGCGCAAGCAGCAGGCGGTGGCGCTGAGCTCGGACCTGCGCGCCACCAACACCCAGCTGGAAGCCCTGAACCAGCAGATCAAGGCCCTACAGGCGCAGCAGGTCAATCCCGAGTTGACCCTGCCAGCCACTCCCAGCGTCGCCCCGGCTACCGCAGCCACCCCAGTGTCCCCCGCCAGCCAGGAACCGGCCAGCCACCCCTGAGGTCCAGGTTTCAGCGCAACACACGAACGCCGCCTTCCCTCAGGAAAGGCGGCGTTTTTGTAGTGCCGAGCCATGCTCGGCAAGGGCTCGCCCAGCAACACTTCAGCCCCGGACCATCCGCAGGAGCGGTGCAGGGCGCCCTCGACCACAAGCCACGAAGCCACGAAGCCACCACGGTATCAGCCCGCGAAGCGCGTACCTCTCCTCAACCCTCCCCTTCGCTGCCGAAAGGAGGCAGCAGGACATGGTGCCAAGCCGTGCGCGGCAAGCGATTGCCCGGTAATGCCCCTGCCGAGCATGGCTCGGCACTACTTGGCATTGTCGGTAAAGCCCCTGCCGAGCATGGCTCGGCACTACCTGGCATTGTCGGTAAAGCCTCTGCCGAGCATGGCTCGGCACTACCTGGCATTGTCGGTAAAGCCCCGTGGCTTATGCCCTGCAGCCTGCCTCGCCTGGTATTTGCTGCACCAGTCCCCGCAGAGGTTGAGAACCCGCCTCACCGTCGCCATAAAGGATGTTCCTGACAGCAACGTAGCCAGCCATGAGCGATCTTCCCCACGTATTCGAGGCAACCACCGAAACCTTCGAGGCCGAAGTCCTGCAGAAATCCATGCAGACCCCGGTGCTGGTCGATTTCTGGGCCACCTGGTGCGGGCCGTGCAAGAGCCTTGGGCCGCTGCTGGAAAAGCTCGCTGGTGAATACAACGGCGCTTTCGAGCTGGCCAAGGTCGATGTCGACAAGGAACAACAGGTCGCCGCCGCCTTCCAGATCCGCTCGGTACCCACCGTCTTCCTGATCAAGGATGGGCAGATCGTTGATGGCTTCCCCGGCGCGATGCCGGAGGGCCAACTGCGCGAATTCCTGACCCAGCACGGCGTAGTGCCCGCTGAAGCGGCTGCTGCCGTCGAAGACGAGATCCAGGCCTTGCCACTGGACCCGCAAGCCGAGGTCGCGGCATTGCGCGAGGCCATCGCCGCCGAACCGGACAAGGCCGAGCTGAAACTCGATCTGGCCCTGGCGCTGCTCAAAACCGGTGCAACCAGCGAGGCCGGGCAGCTACTGGACGGCCTGCCGGCCAACCTTGCCACCGACGACCGCGCCATCCGCGCGCGCGCGCGTCTGGACTTTGCCGCCGCCTTGCAGGACGCACCGGCCGCCGATCTACTGGCAGCGCGCCTGCAGGCCGACGCGAATGACCTGGAAGCGCGTTACCTGCTGGGCATCCAGCACCTGCTGGCAGGCGAAGATGAAGCAGCGCTGGAGCAGTTCATCGAGATGCTGCGCATCGACCGCAGCTTCCGCGACAGTCTGCCCAAGAAGGCCTTGATCGACGCGTTCCGGGTGATCGAAGACGAAGACCTGGTGGGGCGCTTCCGCCGCAAGATGTCTTCGCTACTGTTTTAACTTAACGCCATACAGTTCAATTTGCGTGTCAATTGCACGAAAATTGGGCACCGATCGTTGGATGATCCCGCCGTGGCCCTCATCACGGCGCTATGGATCGTATGACGATGAAGTCGCAACCAGCACGATGTCAGCGTAACGGACACGCGTTTTTGGAGCCGAAGTGGCCGTGAGTAACATCGACGTTCGCCCATCCTTCCTGCAATTGCTGGTAACTGTGTTGTTGCTGTGTTGGACAACACTGGCAAGTGCCCAGGACTGGAACTACCGCGCACGCCCGGGCGACACCTTGTGGGACCTTGGCGCACGCTACCTGAAGGCCGACGTGCGATGGCAGCAACTGCAGGCACATAACAGGATTGCCGATCCGTACCGGCTCGCGCCCGGCCAGACCCTGCGCTTCCCTATTGCCTGGTTGCGCGTACAACCGGCACCGGCCCGGGTGGTCGCATTGCGCGGCCAGGTCCGGGTCAGCGATCCGGTCAACGGCACGCGCGCCTTGCAGGCCAACATGCTGCTACCGATCGGCAGCCAGTTGCAGACAGGTGACGATGCCAGCGTCACCCTCAGCTTTGCCGACAACTCACGCCTGCAACTGCGTGAGAATTCGCTGCTGCAGCTGGATCAGCTCAGCAGCTATGGCGCTACCGGGATGGTAGATACCCGCATGCGCCTGCAGCGCGGACGCAGCAGCAACCAGGTCACGCCAGCGCGCGGGCCGGCATCGCGCTACATCATCACCGCGCCGACCGCGACCAGCAGCGTGCGCGGCACCTTGTTCCGGGTAAACGCCGGCGACCAGGACAGTCCGGCAGCCACCGAAGTCGTCGAAGGGCGTGTGCAGGTTGGCAATCGCGCCGGCCAGCGGGTGATTGGTGGCGGCCACGCAACCCTGATCCGCGCCGCGGGCAGCGCGCCTGCACAGCCGCAGCCATTGCTACCGGCGCCACAGCTGCTTGAATCGCACATGCGGCTGCAACCACTGCCGTTGCTGGCTGCCTGGCAGCCGCTCGGTGCGGCCAAACGTTACCGGGTAGAGGTAGTGCTGGCGGCGACGCCGGACGTCGTGTTGTTCGCCCGCGAGCTGGCAGAACCGCAGATTCGCATCGACAGCTTGCCGCCAGGCCAGCTGCGCCTGCTGGTACGCGCCATCGACACCGATGGCGTCGAAGGCCTGGATGCCGAACATGATTTCTCTGTACCGGAGGGCCTGCCCGCACCCTTGACGCTGACGCCGCTGCATGGGCAAACCGTGCATCAGCTGCAGCCACGCTTCCAATGGGCCAAGGTTGCCGGCGCCACTGGCAGCGTGCTTCAGATCGCTGACAACTCGGACTTCCTGCACCCCTTGGTCGAACAACAGGCAAGCAGCCAGCAGTTGCGCATCCACAGCCCACTGCCGGCCGGGAACTATTTCTGGCGACTGGCCTCAATCGATGCTGACAACACCCCCGGCCGCTACGGTCAGGCATTACCGTTGCAGCTCAGTGATGTGCCCGTTGCGACACCTCTGGACTCGGCAAGAGACCACAAGGGCTTGCTGACCCTGCGCTGGCCGGCCGACAACGCCGCCCAGCACTATCGCGTGCAGATCTCGCGCAAGGCAGACTTCTCCCGACTGCTGCTGGATGAACAAGTGGGCATTCCCGAGATCGCATTCAAGCAACCCTGGCGTGGCGGCACCCTGCATGTGCGCGTGCAGAGCATCGAAGACGATGGCTATGCCAGCACGTTCTCCACACCGCAGCAGATCCAGCTGCGCTGTCGTCTCTGCTATGGCGTCGGCGCAGGCGCCTTGTTGCTGCTCGCCTTATGAGGCCACTACGGCCGCGCTGGCAGGTAAGGCTGCTGTTTGTACTCGGCTGCGCACTGGTAGTGGGCTGGCTCAGCCATGCCCGGGTGTTCTGGCAACAGGATGTCGCCAGCTACGATCTATTGGTGGGCGACTGGGAGTACCCGCCCGACCCCCGCCTGGCGATCATCGCCATCGATGACCGCAGCCTGCAGCAACTGGGCCAATGGCCGTGGCCACGCAGCACCCATGCACAGCTGTTGGATCGCCTGCACCAAGCGGGCGTGGAGCGTGTCGCACTGGACCTGATGCTGCCCGACGCCGATCGCAAGGACGCCAGCCAGGACAACGCCTTGGCCGCCGCGATCCGCCGCAATGGGCGGGTCGTGCTGCCGGTATTGGCTGCGCCAGCCAGTGACGAAGCGGTGCCCGAGGAACTGCTGCCCGTACCCACCATTGCCAAGGCAGCAGCCACGCTCGCACACACCGATATCGAAGTGGATGGTGACGGCGTTGCACGCGGCGCCTATCTCAAGGCCGGTATCGGTTCGCCACATTGGCTCGCCCTGGGTGCCGCACTGGCAGGCATCAACGAGCCGTTACCGGGCATGGCCGATCCTGCGCCGCGGACCCGTTCTCCTTATCAATGGCATCGCGATCATTACGTACGGCTGCGCTATGCCGGGCCGCCGGGCAGCTTTCCGCAGATGTCCTATGTCGACGTACTGGAAGGCCGGATACCCGCCAACCTGCTGAAGGGCCGGCTGGTCATCGTCGGCATGACTGCCAGCGGCATCGCCCCACGCCTGCTCACGCCGACGTCGCGCGACAACTGGATGAGCGGCAGCGAGTATCAAGCCAATGTCGCCTCGATGTTGCTGGCCGGCAACGCCATACGTCCGCTGCCACCGCTGCTGCAGACCGCAATCACCATGGCGCTTGTGGTTCTGGGCGCGCTGGGCATCACCTCCGCCATTCGCCAACGCTGGCTGTTGGGCGCACTGGCTATCCCCGCCCCCATATTGCTGAGCCTGGCTCTGCTACATGGCGCCAATCTGTGGTTCGCACCCGTTGCGGCGACCGCAGGCTTCATCGGCATGCTGTTGTTCTGGACGCTATGGCAGATGCGCTACTGGCGCCGCCAAGCCAACCGTGACCCGCTTACCGGCCTGGCCAACCGCATGCGCTTTGAAGAGACGCTGCGGCGGGAAACCGATGCCGCCCGCCGTAGCGGCCGCCCTTTGACCCTGTTGCTGATCGATGTGGATCACTTCAAGAGCTGCAACGACAGCCACGGGCATTACGTCGGCGATCGCCTGCTGCGCTATCTGGGCCGCACCATTGAGGACATGGCGCGGCGTCCTCGCGACCTTGCCGCGCGCTTCGGTGGTGACGAATTCGCCTTGATCCTGCCCGACACCCCCCCGGCCGGCGCCGAGCAGTTGGTGCAGAGCTTGATCAGCCGCGTACGCCAGCTCAGCATTCCGGTCGACAAGGCGCAGCACAGCAAGACCCGAACCACCGTCACCATCGGCGTGTGCAGCGTGCTGCCCGGCCCCGACGACGGCCCGGCACGCCTGTTCGAAGCCGCCGACGCCGCCTTGTACCAGGCCAAGCAGGCTGGCCGCGACGGCTACCGCATCGCCCCACCCTGGCCACACTGAGCCTTTCCATACGCATGCGAATGCTAGACTCCGGTTCCCCTGTCAGCCCGCATTCGCAATGAAAGCCAGCCTGTTCCGCCGCGGCATCAACCTGTGGCCACCATTCCTGTTCGCCGGCATCCATGTCACCGCCATCAGCGCCGACTACCGCTACGTGCGGGTCGAGCTGCGACAGCGACCGTGGAACGTGAACTACGTGCGCACCCACTTCGGCGGCAGCCTGTTCGCGATGACCGACCCGTTCTGGATGTTGTGCCTGCTGCAGAACATGGGCAGCCGCTACTTCGTCTGGGACAAGGCCGGCACCATCGAGTTCCTCAAGCCCGGCCGTGGCGTGGTGTGGACCGACTTCCGGCTCGATGACGCCACCCTGGACGAGGTCAAGGCCGCCACCGCCAATGGCGACAAATACCTGCACTGGTTCGAGAACGACGTGCTGGATGCGAACGGCGAGGCGGTCGCGCGGGTCCGCAAACAGGTCTATGTGCGACTCAAGCCGGAAGCTCGCGGCCAGGTCTGAATCACTGCCGGACGCGCGTTGCCGGCAGCGGCAGGCGCAACGGTCCTTCGCTGCCGGCCTTTGCGTACAGCGCAACCTGCAGGTCCCGACCGTCATCGCTCAGGTGCAGCGGCCGTTCACCGTCACGCAGGTGCGCCGGCATCGCCGCCAGTGCTTCGGCAGCATCGGCATGTGGATTGGCGCGCAACCACAACAGTGCTTCGGCCAGGCGCAGGCTCGCACCGGCATCCTGCAGGCGCAGCGCATAAGACCGGTAAGCGGGCGCAGCGATGTCACCCAGGACACAGCCAACCATATTGGCAACGCATTCAAACCGCCACGACGACGGCGCCGGCGGCTCGATGAACAAGGCTCGATCAGCAACCAGCACCTGCGCGGCCGCATCGGTACACGCTCCCTGCATCGCCAACGCGGTGCGGGCCTTGCTTTTGTCGGGGTCCCAGACCAGCACGGCCAGCGGTTGCTCCATCCGCGACAGCCCTTGGGTAACAAAACGGAACTCACCCCGCATGGCCGGACACAGGCTCAGTGCAGAGGCTGGCGGGGTAGTGAAAACGCCATCGCAGGAGGCAGGCAGCGGATGCTCAGCAGGCAGTTCGGCCAGCACCTGCGCCAGCACACCCACATTGCCGCGGACCATGGATGCCCCCATAACCGCCGACATCAGCCCATCGCCATGCGTCATCAACATCTTCGCCGTGCGGGTGTCGTTGCACAGGCCTGCCAGCGCGTCGGCGCTGCGCCCCTGCACATGCGCCAAGGCGTGTGCGGTCAACGAGCGCTGCAGCAATGCCCAGTTCGGCATTGGGGCCCGCGCATCAGGCGTGAACGGATTCTGGTAATGGTCGTAAGCCGACAATGCCGCGATCCGCGTCAGCAACGCCTGCTGGCCGAGCAACGCTGCTTCAGCCGAGGCAGGGTCCGCACGCAACTGGGCAACGCAGTCGTCGCCGGTCCAACGGCATGCTGGCTGCAGCGGCGGCGCGCTGACATAGCGCTCCTGCGCCGCGCGCAGCATCGTAGGCTGCACCTGGTCATCGGTCAGTGACTGCTTGGCCAAGGCTGCGACGCGCTGGCGGTCTTCTTCGATCAAGCCCGGCCGCTCTGCCGCCGGAACATCGTCGAAGTCCAGCAGCCAGAGGGCCTCGAAGGCATTGCGCCCGACAAAATGGATGGGTTGCTGCATCAGCGCCAGCGCGTCGCGCTCCGCCTTGGGTACCGGCATCAATCGCGAAGCACTCCACGCCGCAACAACCACGATGATTACCAGCAACATTCCCCCCAGCACCCAACGCAGTCCTCTCAACACAGTGTTCCTCCCCTACGCATTCGTCCCTGAACGTCAGGAGGTTAACCGGCTGCGCCATCCCGCTACAATTCGCGGATGTCGCCTGAAGCCGTCTCCCCCGCCCCCCGCCCCTCCCTGCAACGTCTTTTCCTCACCGGCCTGCTGACCCTGCTGCCGATCTGGTTGACCTGGGTGGTCGTCAAATTCGTGTTCGTCCTGCTCTCGGGCATCAGCAGCCCGCTGATCGTGCCGCTTTCCGAGCGTATTGCCGCCTCGTTCCCGGATTATCTGGGCTGGATCAAGGTCGAGTGGATGCAGGACATCACCGCCCTGCTGGCGACCCTGCTGGTCATCCTGCTGGTCGGCATCCTCAGCCGCCGGGTCATCGGCCAGCAGCTGCTGCGCTGGTTTGGCGCAGTAATCCGCCGCATCCCGCTGGCCAGCATCATCTATGACAGCGCCAAGAAGCTGCTGGATATCCTGCAGACCAAGCCCGGCAGCACCCAGCGGGTGGTGCTGATCGACTTCCCACACCGCGACATGAAGTCCATCGGCCTGGTCACCCGTGTCCTCAAGGAACAGGGCACCGGCCGCGAACTGGCCGCCGTGTACGTGCCCACCACCCCCAACCCGACCTCCGGCTACCTGGAAATCGTCCCGGTGGAGATGCTCACCCCCACCGACTGGACCGTGGACCAGGCCATGAGCTTCATCATTTCCGGCGGTGCGGTCGCCCCGGACAGCGTGCCATTCACCCGCTCCGTCGACCGGTAAGCCCGATCCCATGCCCAGCGGTAATCACCGCTGGGCTTGGGACATAACGTGAGCTGTATCACTGGCGCGTGTTCATCCGCGCCACGGCTGGTCGTCACCGCTGATATCGGGCAAGCTCCCGGGTCGATGTATTTGCGGAACACCTGATGCCTTACAGCCCGTTGCGCCTGCTAGCGCTTGCTATTGCCTCGATCATGACGCTGTCCGTTGCGGCCCCTGCCGATGCGGCGAAGAAGAAAACCCAGCGCCAGTCAGCGCCGCAGAGCCGCGCCGCCAAGCCCCGCACCACGCCGCGCCCGGCCCCGCGCCGCCCGGCCGCAGTGCCGCTGCCGATCAAGCAGGACAACGCCGCCAAGCTCAACCGCATCTATGACGAGTACTGGGACGCCTCGATGCGGCTGAACCCGCTGCAGGCCACCTTCCAGGGCGACCCGCGCTACAACGACCAGCTGCCCAACTTCCTGTCCGCGGCTTCACGCCAGCAATCGCATGACTTCATGGTCGAATGGCTGGGCAAGGTCCAGGCGGTCGGCGCCACCGGCCTGCAGGGCCAGGACCTGTTGAGCTACGAGATCTTCGTGCGCGATGCGCAGGTCTCGCTGGCCGGCGAGCAGTACCCGACCTGGATGCTGCCGATCAACCAGTACTACAACCTGTCCAGCATCATCGCGGTGCTGGGCTCGGGCGCTGGCGCGCAGCCGTTCCGCACGGTCAAGGATTACGAGAACTGGTCCAAGCGCTCGCTCGGCATCCCGGCCCTGTTCGACCAGGCCATCGCCAACATGCGCGAAGGCAAGGCCGCCGGCGTGGTGCAGCCGCGTGCGTTGATGGAGAAGGTGCTGCCGCAGTTGGATGCGGTGATCAAACCCACCGCGGAGGAAAGCCTGTTCTGGGGGCCGATCCGCAACATGCCGGAGGAGTTCTCCGCCGAGGACAAGGCCCGGCTCAGCGCCGAGTACAAGCGCATGATAGAGAACCGGATCATGCCGGCCTATCGCTCGCTGCGCGGTTTCATCGCCACCGAATACATGGCCGCCGCGCGCAGCACCGATGGCATGGCCGCCCTGCCCAATGGCAGCGCCTGGTATGCGCACAATGTTGCCAGCAGCACTTCGCCTGCACGCACACCGGCGGAGATCCACGCGCTGGGCGAGCAGGAGGTCAAGGACCTGCAAGCCCGCATCGACGCGGTGATGAAGCAGGCCAAGATCCGCGGCTCGCAACAGAAAGCCTTCAACGCGATGCGCAACGACCGCCAGTTCGTGTTCCGCGACGCCAATGCCCTGCTGGCCCGCTATGCCGAGACCGGCCAGCGGGTAAACGCAGCGGTGCCGGCCCTGTTCAACGAACGGCCCAAGGCCAGCCTGGAAATCAAGGCGGTCGAAGCCGAGCGCGCCGCCACCTCCAGCGCCGCCAGCTACCAACCGGGCAGCGCCGACGGCCAGCAGCCGGGCGTGCTCTACGTGAATACCAGCGACCTGCCCTCGCGTAAGCGCTGGGCAGTCACCATGCAATACCTGCATGAAGCCATCCCCGGCCATCACTACCAGCTGGGCGCGCAGCAGGAGTTGACGGCATTGCCGCGCTTCCGCCGCCTCGGTGGCGATGTCGCCTACGTGGAAGGTTGGGGCCTGTACGCCGAATCGCTGGGCCAGGAACTGGGCCTGTACAACGACCCCTACGACCAGCTCGGCTATCTGCAGACCACCTTGCTGCGCACCGTGCGGCTGGTCGCCGATACCGGCCTCAATGCTGCCGGCTGGAGTCGTCAGCAAGCCACCGAATACATGGTCAAGAACGCCGACATCCCGGCCGCCGATGCCGCGTCGGAAGTCGAGCGCTTCATGGCCTTGCCCGGCCAGACGCTGGCCTACCGCGTCGGTGAGATCAAGATCCGGCTGCTGCGCGACAAGGCCAAAGCCGAACTTGGCGAGCGTTTCGATCCGCGCGAGTTCCATCATGAGATTCTCAAGGACGGCTCCATGCCACTGGACATCCTTGAGACCAAGATTGACCGCTGGATCGCCAGCAAGAAAGCCTGATCCCCTGCCCAGGAGCCGCCATGCACCGCTGGAAACCCCGACTCGCCCTGCTGTGCCTGTTCGCGTGCTCCAGCCTGGCCGCTGCCGCCCCCTTGGCGCCGCCTGATCCAGGTATCGATGGCTTGATGCAGCGTTACGACGGCCAGGTGCCTGGCGCCTCAGTGCTGGTATTGAAAGACGGCCAGCCCGCATTCCGTCGCAGCTACGGCCTTGCGGTGCTGGAAGACGGCACCGCGGTCACGCCGGCCAGCAACTTCCGGCTGGCCTCGGTCAGCAAGCAGTTCACTGCTGCGGCAATCCTGCTGCTGGCCGAAGACGGCAAGCTGGGCATCGATGATCCACTGAAGAAGTGGCTACCTACGCTCCCTTCCGTCGCCGACACAATGACGCTGCGGCAGCTGCTCAGCCATACCAGCGGCCTGCTCGATTACGAAGAGCTGATGGACCCGGCCGACACCCGCCAGGTCCATGACGCCGACGTACTGCAGCTGCTGCAGAAGGAAAACCGCAGCTACTTCACGCCGGGCAGCGCCTATCGCTACAGCAACAGCGGCTACGCCTTGCTGGCACTGGTGGTGGGCAAGGCCTCGGGCAGCGACTTCGCCAGCTTCCTGCGCCAACGTGTTTTCCTACCACTTGGCATGCACAACACCTACGCGCATCAGGACGGCGTCGATGAGGTGCCCAATCGGGTCTATGGCTACAGCCAGATCGACGGCCGCTGGCAGCGTACCGACCAGAGCACCACCAGCGCGGTGCTCGGCGACGGCGGCATCTATTCCTCGACCGATGACCTGGCGCGGTGGGATGCGGCGCTGTACGACGAGCGCCTGTTGAAGGCCAGCTCGCTGCAACTTGCCTTCAGCCCAGCGACAAAGACCGGCGAACCCGACGTGCCTTTCTATGGCTTCGGCTGGCGCATCAATGGCGACGCGCTGTGGCATAGCGGCGAGAGCATCGGTTTCCGCAACGTGATCGTGCGTTACCCCAAGCAGAAGCTGACGGTGATCGTGTTGAGCAACCGTAACGAACCCGAACCCTATGCGCTGGCCATCGACATCGCCCGTCGCTGGCTGGATGCCGCGCGATGAGCCTGCTTGGCATCCATCATGTCGCGGTGATTGCGGCGGATTACGCGCGTTCGCGGGATTTTTATGTGCGCATTCTTGGGCTTGAAGTGATTGCCGAGAACTACCGCAGCGAGCGCGACTCGTGGAAGTTGGACCTGCGCCTGCCTGATGGCAGCCAGCTCGAGTTGTTTTCCTTCCCCAACCCTCCTGCACGCCCCAGCCGCCCGGAAGCCTGCGGACTGCGCCACCTCGCCTTCCGCGTTGCAGCGCTGGATGAGGTGGTCGCGCACCTGCAGCGCGAAGGCGTTGCCTGCGAGCTGATACGCGTGGATGAATTCACCGGCCGCCGTTTCACCTTCTTCGCCGACCCCGACGATCTGCCGCTGGAACTCTACGAAACCACAGCCCGGTAGTGCCGAGCCATGCTCGGCAGGGGCTTTCCCAGCGAAAAGCAGCCCTCACCCCAACCCCTCTCCCACGCACGGGAGAGGGGCTAAAGCGCGCAATGACGCGGCCCTGTAGTGCCGAGCCATGCTCGGCAGGGGCTTTCCCGGCAACACGTCAGCGCCATGGTTTGTGGGAGCGGCGTAAGCCGCGCAGCCAAAGCAAGGTCAGAAGCGATAAAGCCAACCCCTCCCCACCCCTCCCCCTTGGCCTTCGGCCAAAGAGAGGGCGCAACATCAGGTCACATTCCGACCGTAACCACGTCCCTGGACCTAGTGACTTCCGGCGCATTGCCGTAAGCGCGGCCGTAGCTGAATGATGCGGTCATCATCCAAGGAGAGGTTCGGTCCCCATGCTGCAGATCCGTGGTCTGTCGAAAACCTACGCCAATGGCGTACACGCACTGAAAAATGTCGATCTCGACATCCCCCGCGGCATGTTCGGCCTGCTCGGCCCCAATGGCGCCGGCAAGTCCTCCTTGATGCGAACCTTGGCCACGCTGCAGGAAGCCGACGCTGGCAGCGCCACCTTGACCACCGCCGATGGCGCCACCATCGACGTCCTGCGCGACAAGGACGCGCTGCGCCGCAAGCTTGGCTATCTGCCGCAGGATTTCGGCGTCTACCCGAAGGTCAGCGCACTGGATCTGCTCGACCATTTCGCCGTGCTCAAGGGCCTGACGACGCGCAAGCAGCGCAAGGAAGTGGTCGAAGCGCTGCTGCAGCAGGTCAACCTGTGGGATGCACGCAAGCGCAAACTCGGCACCTACTCCGGCGGCATGCGCCAGCGCTTCGGCATTGCCCAGGCCCTGCTTGGCAATCCGCAGCTGGTGATCGTCGATGAGCCCACCGCCGGCCTCGACCCGGAAGAACGCAACCGCTTCCTCAACCTGCTGGCCGAGATCGGCGAGAACGTGGCGGTGATCCTGTCCACGCATATCGTCGAAGACGTCACCGACCTGTGCCCGACCATGGCCATCATGAACAAGGGCGAGGTGCTGCTGACCGGACGCCCGGCCGAAGCGATCAACGCACTGCAGGCACAGGTGTGGCGCAAACAGGTAGCCAAGGCCGCGCTGCCGGATTACGAAGCCCGTTTCACCGTGCTGTCGACCCGTCTGGTTGGCGGTCATCCGGTGATCCACGTGTTCGCCGACAACTGCCCTGAAGCCGGCTTCGAACCGGTCGCGCCGGGGCTTGAGGACGTCTACTTCCAGCGCCTGCGCCTGCAGGCGCAGGCCGCCTGACGGAGACGACCATGACCCTCGCCTTCCTGCGCTTCGAGCTGCGCGAGCAGCTGCGTTCCCCCTTGTTGTGGCTGCTTGCGGTGTTGTTCGCGCTGATCGCCTTTGGTGCCGCGTCCAGCGACGCCGTCCAGATCGGTGGCGGCATCGGCAACGTGCACCGCAATGCACCTTCGGTGATCGCAACTTTCATGACCTCCTTCACCCTGCTGGGGCTGTTGGTGGTCACCTTGTTCGTCAGCAACGCATTGCTGCGTGACTTCGAACTGGGCACCTCCGAGCTGGTGTTCTCCAGCCCGATCAAGCGCCGCGATTATCTTCTTGGGCGGCTTGGTGCGGCCCTGCTGGCCAGCCTGCTGATGTACGTGATCATCGCGACAGGCCTGTTCATCGCCCAGTTCATGCCCTGGATCGATGCGGCCCGGCTTGGCCCGATGTCGCTGCAGCCCTACCTGTGGTCGTTTGTTTTCATGGTGCTGCCGAACGTACTGTTCACCACCGCCTTGTTGGCGCTGCTGGCGGTCACCACCCGCAACATCCTGTGGGTCTATATCGGCGTCATCGTGTTCTTCGTGCTGTATGGCGTCAGTCGTGCACTGCTGGCCGATATCGACAACATGCGTATTGCCGCCCTGCTCGACCCGCTCGGCATGCGCGCGATGAGCCAGGCAATGCGTTACTGGTCGGCCGAAGAGCGCAATACCGGGTTGCCCGCGTTCACCGGCTACCTGCTGGAGAACCGCGTGTTGTGGCTGGCAGTGACCGGCGCGTTGTTCACTGCGACGTTCGCCCTGTTCCGTACCGAGCGCAGCGGCACCGGCCGCAAGCGCGGCAAGAAGGTAGTCAGCGTCGCTACCACTGACAGCAAACGCAACAACGTGGTCGCGCCCAAGGTCACCCCGAACTTCAGCGCGGCGACCGGTTGGCGGCAACTGCTGCGCCAGGTCGGGTTTGATGCCTTTGGCGTGTTCCGGAGTGCGCCGTTCCTGGTGTTGCTGGTGCTGGGCATGGCCAACTTCATCCCCACCGCCCTGCATCGCCGCACCATGTACGGCACACCGAGCTGGCCGGTGACCTCGCAGATGCTGGAAGCACTGCAGGGCAGCTTCAGCTTCCTGCTGATCATCATCGTGTTGTTCTACGCCGGCGAACTGGTGTGGCGTGAACGCAGCGCCCGCATCGCCGGCATCAGTGACGCCATGCCGGTTCCGAACTGGGTGCCGCTGCTGGGCAAGTTCCTTACCTTGATTGCGGTGGTGTTCGCGTTCCAGGCCGTCGGCGGGCTCACCGCCATCGCCATCCAGCTGAGCAAGGGTTACACCCAGATCGAGCCACTGCTGTACGTCAAGACGCTGGCGCTGGATTCGGTGGTCTACATCCTGATGGGCGGCATGGCCTTGGTGCTGCAGGTACTGAGCAACAACAAGTTCATGGGCTATGCGCTGCTGATCCTGCTGCTGATCGGGCAGTCGGTGCTGGGTATGCTCGACTACACCCAGAACCTGTACAACTTCGGCAGCTGGCCGATCGCCCCGTATTCGGACATGAACGGCTACGGCCATTTCCTGACCGGGCAGTTGGCCTTCCAGGGCTACTGGATGCTGTTCCTGCTGGCATTGCTGTTGCTGTGCGCGGCCTTGTGGGTGCGCGGCGTGGATTCGGGTTGGCGGCAGCGCCTGCGATTGGCCAAGCAGCGCCTGCGCGGTCCGTTGGGTGCCGGCCTGGCAGCGGCCACGCTGGCCTTCATCGCCTGCGGTGGCTGGCTGTACTGGAGCACCAACATCCGCAACGAGTTCGTCTCGCCGGACCAGCAGCTGGACCGCCAGGCCCGTTACGAGCGCGAATACCGCAAGCACAAGGACCTGCCGCAGCCGCGCATCGTCGCCATCGACAACAATGTCGACCTGCACCCGGAAACCCAGTCGGTACGCATCGATGGCGTCTACCGCGTGCGCAATACGCATTCGGCGCCGATTCCGGACATCCACGTCGCGATGGGCAATGACAAGACCCTGGCCAGCATCGAGATGGGTGGCGCAAAGCTGACCAGCCACGATGAGGAACTGGGCTACCGCATCTATCACCTCGATGCACCGATGGCACCGGGCGAGGAACGCGATATCCGCTTCACCGTCGATATCCATCCCAACGGCATCACCTCCAACCAGGCGCAGAGCCAGATCGTCGACAACGGCAGCTTCTTCAACAGCCGCGTGTTGCCTGCGTTCGGCTATGACACCGGCGCGGAGATCGGCGACCGCAACGAACGCCGCAAGCGTGACCTCGGCGAACCGACGCGCATGCCCAAGCTGGAGGATGAAGCCGCACGCGCCAATACCTATATCTCCAACGATTCGGATTGGCTGGATTTCCGCAGCACCATCTGCACCGCACCGGACCAGATCGCCTTGGCACCGGGCTACCTGCAGAAGGAGTTCGAACGTGATGGCCGCCGTTGCTTCAGCTACGCCATGGACCGGCCGATGCTGAACTTCTACGCCTATCTGTCGGCACGCTGGCAGGTGAAGAAGGCTACGTACAAGAACATCCCGATCGAGATCTATTACGACGCCAAGCATCCGTACAACGTCGATCGGATGATCGAGGGTGTGCAGAAGTCACTGGCCTATTACGAAGCCAACTTCAGTCCGTACCAGCACAAACAGGTGCGCATCATCGAGTTCCCGGGCTACCAGTCGTTCGCGCAGAGCTTTGCCAACACCATCCCCTACTCGGAGTCGATCGGTTTCATCGCCGACCTGCGCGACAAGGATGATGTCGACTATGTGTTCTATGTCACTGCGCATGAAGTCGCGCACCAGTGGTGGGCACACCAGGTGATCGGCGCCAATGTGCAGGGCGCGACCGTACTGTCCGAGTCCTTGTCGCAGTACTCGGCCTTGATGGTGATGGAGAAGGAATACGGACGCGGCCACATGCGCCAGTTCCTGAAGGATGAGCTGGACAACTACCTGTCGGGCCGCGGCGGCGAGGATGTGGAAGAGCTGCCGCTGTACCGCGTGGAGAACCAGCAGTACATCCATTACCGCAAGGGCTCGGTGGTGTTCTACCGCCTGCGCGACGAGATGGGCGAGGAAGCGTTGAACCGCGCGTTGTCCCGTTTCATCCAGGCCAAGGCCTTCCAGCAGCCGCCGTACACCACCTCGGCCGAACTGCTGGAGTTCATCCGCGCCGAAGCCAAGCCGGAGCAGCAGGCCTTGATCACCGACCTGTTCGAGAAGATCAGCTTCTACGACAACCGCGTGGTCGAGGCCAACGCGAAGAAGCGTGCGGACGGCCGCTACGACGTGACCCTGCAACTGCACGCCGACAAGCGCTATGCCGACGGCATGGGCAAGGAGACCGCGGGCACGCTGGACGACTGGATCGAGGTTGGCGTATTCGCCAAGGGTGCCTCCGGCAAGGAGCGCGATGAGAAGGTGCTGTACCTGCAGCGCCACCACATCACTGCCGCTGCGCCCAGCATCACGGTCACTGTGGACCAGAAGCCCGATGAAGCCGGCTTCGACCCGTACAACAAGCTGATCGACCGGGTATCGGCCGATAACCGTAAGCGGGTGACGGCGCAGTAGGCAAGATGCGAGCGATCCTCAGCTTGAGCCCCTCTCCCGTTTACGGGAGAGGGGTTGGGGTGAGGGCAGCTTTGGGGGCATTACCGGGAAAGCCCCTTGCCGAGCATGGCTCGGCACTACATGTCGGAAATCTGCTGCACTGCGGATTCCGTACGGGACCGAATGCGGTTACATTCGGCTCGTAACAGCGCCACCGGCCGCTGACCAAACCCACCCTGGGAGGGGACACATGCGTACTACCTTCAAGACCCTGTTGCTGGCCCTGCCGCTGCTGGCCGCCGGCTTCTCCGCCAGCGCCAGTGACAGCGCCGCCGGCCGCTGGCGCACCATCGACGATGAAACCGGCCGGGTGAAGTCCATCGTCGAAATCAGCCAGGCCGCCAATGGCACCCTCAGCGGCAAGGTACTGCAGGTATTGCAGTCCGAGCAGGGCCCGCACCCGGTCTGCAACAAGTGTGAGGGCACCAACAAGGGCAAGCCGATCGAAGGCATGACCATCCTCTGGAACGTCCGCCCGGACGGCACCAACAAGTGGGCCAACGGCACCATCCTCGACCCGGCCAAGGGCAAGACCTACAGCTCCAAGGTCGCCCTGGTGGACAACGGCCGCAAGCTGGATGTGTCCGGCTGCATCGCCTTCATCTGCCGTACCCAGACCTGGCTGCGCGACCAGTAAGCCGCTCAAAGCCTTTGCTTGAAGCCTTTGCCTGAAAGCCCCTCTCCCGCCTGCGGGAGAGGGGTTGGGGTGAGGGGAAGCTTCTAGCTGAGCAAAGTCAAAGGCCCCCTCATCCGCCCCTTCGGGGCACCTTCTCCCGTAGACGGGAGAAGGGAAGGCCCAGGTTTCGCTCCCTGTCCGGCTAGCTCCCAGCCCCAGCCCCGGCCTCCCGGGGCTGCTTCTTTTCAGCCATGCGATAATCACCAGTCCCCTGCTGCAAACCATCGCCATGACCCGCAACGCCCTAGTCACCAATGCCCTGCCCTACGCCAACGGCCCGCTGCACCTCGGCCACCTGGTGGGTTACATCCAAGCCGATATCTGGGTGCGTGCGCGGCGAATGATGGGCGAGAAGGTCTGGTACGTCTGCGCCGATGACACCCACGGCACGCCGATCATGCTGGCCGCGGAGAAGGCCGGGGTTACCCCGGAAGCCTTCATCGCCAACATCCAGGCCGGCCATGAGCGTGATTTCGCCGCCTTTGGCGTGGATTTCGACCATTACGACTCGACCAACTCGGCCACCAACCGGGAGTTGACCGAAGCCCTGTACGCCAAGCTCGACGCCGCCGGCCATATCAGCCGTCGCTCGGTGGCGCAGTTCTACGACCCGGCCAAGGGCATGTTCCTGCCCGACCGCTACATCAAGGGCACCTGCCCGAACTGCAAGTCGCCCGACCAGTACGGCGACAACTGCGAAGTCTGTGGCGCCACCTACGGTCCCACCGACCTGATCGAGCCGAAGTCGGTCGTATCAGGCGCTACCCCGGAAATGCGCGATTCGGAGCATTACTTCTTCGAAGTCGGCCGCTTCCAGGAGTTCCTGCGCGAATGGCTGGCTGGCGACGTGGCCCTGCCCGGCGTGAAGGCCAAGCTGGCTGAGTGGCTGGATGCCGAAGGCGGCCTGCGCGCGTGGGATATCTCGCGTGACGCGCCCTACTTTGGTTTCGAAATCCCCGGCGCACCGGGCAAGTACTTCTACGTGTGGCTGGACGCGCCGATCGGCTACCTGTCCAGCTTCAAGAACCTGTGCGCCAGGACCGGCGACGACTTCGACGCCGTGCTCGCCGCCGACAGCAATACCGAGCTGCATCACTTCCTCGGCAAGGACATCGTCAACTTCCACGGCCTGTTCTGGCCGGCGGTGCTGAAGGGCAGCGGCCTGCGCACCCCGACCAAGTTGCACGTCAACGGCTACCTGACCGTGGACGGCGCCAAGATGAGCAAGTCGCGCGGCACCTTCATCATGGCCCGCACCTACCTGGATGCCGGTTTGGCACCGGAAGCGCTGCGCTATTACTTCGCCGCCAAGTCCTCCGGCGGCGTCGACGATCTCGATCTGAACCTGAGCGACTTCACCGCCCGCGTGAACGCCGATCTGGTCGGCAAGTTCGTCAACCTGGCCAGCCGCTGCGCCGGTTTCATCGCCAAGCGCTTCGACGGCAAGCTGGCCGACGCGCTGCCGGACCAGGCTCAGTACGACCGTTTTGTCGCTGCACTGGCGCCGGTTCGCGAGGCCTACGAGCGCAACGACGCGGCTGCCGCCATCCGCCTGACCATGGCGCTGGCCGATGAAGCCAACAAGTACATCGACGACACCAAGCCCTGGGTTATCGCCAAGCAAGAGGGTGCCGACGCCGAACTGCAGGCGGTCTGCACGCAGGGCCTGAACCTGTTCCGCGTGCTGGTCACCGCTCTCAAGCCGGTGCTGCCGGCCACCGCGCTGCAGGCAGAAAGCTTCCTCAACGCCCCGGTCCACGGCTGGGACGACATCACCACCCCGCTGACCGCACACAGCATCGCTGCCTACGTGGCGCTGTTCACCCGTATCGACACCAAGATGATTGACGCAATGACCGACGCCTCCAAGGACACCCTCACCGCCCAGCCCGCTGCCGAAGCTAAGCCGGCCAAGGCTGAAAAGCCCGCCAAGGTCGAAGTGAAGGCCGAGGCCAAGGCCGAAGGTGAAGCTTCCGCGTACATCGGCATTGATGATTTCGCCAAGCTCGACCTGCGCATCGGCAAGGTGCTGGAATGCGGTTTCGTCGAAGGCTCGGACAAGTTGCTGCGCTTCCTGCTGGATGCCGGCGACCTCGGCCAGCGGCAGATCTTCTCCGGCATCCGCGGCAGCTATGCCGAGCCGGAAGCGCTGGTCGGCCGCAATGTGGTGTTCATCGCCAACCTGGCCCCGCGCAAGATGCGCTTCGGCCTGAGCGAAGGCATGATCCTGTCGGCCGGTTTCGACGGCGGCGCACTGGCGCTGCTGGATGCCGATGGCGGTGCATTGCCGGGCATGCCGGTACGTTGATGGCAACGGGTGCGCCGCTGGGCGCACCCTACCCGAACGGAGTGGACCATGCAGCTAGCCCTCTTCGACTTCGACCACACCATCACCGTCTGTGACACCTACAGTCGGTTCCTGCGTCGCGTGGCCACACCGGAGCAGCGCGCGCAGGGATGGTGGCGGGTTGGGCCGTGGGTGCTGGCCTTCCGGCTGAAACTGATCTCGGCCGAACGCGTCCGCCGCCGTGTCACCGCGCAGGTCTTCACTGGCCGCCATGCCGGTGAGATCACCCAGATGGCACGCGACTATGCACGCGAGCAGCTGCCGGAGATGGTGCGGCCGGAAATGCTCGAGCAGATCCAGTGGCACAAGACCCAGGGCCATACCGTGGTGGTCGTGTCCGGCTCGCTCGATCTGTACCTGCAGCACTGGTGCGAGCGGATGGGCCTGCAGATGATCTGCAACCGGCTCGAGGTGCAGGACAACCGTCTCACCGGCCGCTACGCCGAGGGCGACTGCGGCGCGCGCAAGGTCGCCTTGATACGCAAGCGGTTCGATCTGGGCAGCTACCAGCGTATCCACGCCTACGGCGACAGCAGCGAAGACAAACCCATGCTGGCGCTGGCGCACGAGCGCTGGTATCGCGGCAAGTGCCTTTCATGAGCCCCTCCCCCTCCGGGAGAGGGCTTGGGGTGAGGGCGAACAGCAGGACTCCCCAATGATTACCCAACCCACATCCGACGCTGCGCACCACCTTCTCTTGCAGGGAGAAGGAAGGGCTGCGCTGATCGAACGCCTCGACCGGCTGCTGCCGCAGACCCAATGTGGGCAATGCGGCTATGACGGCTGCCGTCCCTATGCCGAAGCCATGGCCGCCAACGCTGCCGCTGTGGACCATTGCCCGCCAGGCGGCGATGCTGGCGCACGTGCACTGGCGCATGTGCTCGGTGTGCCCGCCCTGCCCTACGACCGCAGCCGCGGCGAGCACAAACCGGCGCAGGTCGCGGTAATCGTCGAAGCCGACTGCATTGGCTGCACCAAGTGCATCCAGGCCTGCCCCGTCGATGCCATCGTCGGCGGCGCCAAATACATGCACACGGTGCTGGCCGACCTGTGCACCGGCTGCGAGCTGTGCATCCCGCCCTGCCCGGTGGATTGCATCGATCTGAAGGCAGTGACGAACCATGCAGCTGTAGGAGCGGCGTAAGCCGCGAAGCTCGTAGCAAACCAGCTATCGGAGATCCCGATCATCGGCATCAAACCGAAAGAGCGCAGCTGCTCCAGATCATGTTGAACGCTGCAATCCTGACGACACCGGCTTCGCGGCTTACGCCGCTCCTACAAGCCGGCGGAATCCTGCGGCCTCAATACTCGTCATCCTCGCCTTTCGGCGGCAATGGCGGCACGGTGTACTGGTGCCCGTGCGCACGGCAATCCGCAATCAAGGCCTCCGCATCCGCGCGCACTATCGCGCGCGTGCCCAGCGGATAGCGATCGTCCTCTACCAGGTCGGTGCGCAGGTCGGTGACCGGTGAGAACGACGCAGATACGGCATAGCGCTCCTCCGAGACAGCCAGCGCATCACCGCCCCACCAGCGGATCAACCAGTGCGCGTTGTCCCAGATCAACACCGTTTCCACCGTGCCGCCGGCGAGCTGGTAGCCCACCGCACAGAAACCATTGGGAACACTGCGGTCACCATGACGGCGCACCGTATTGCGCAGCTCTGCCTCAATCAGCTTGAACTGCGGGTACTGCAGCGGCTCGATGCGCTGCACAGGCACCTGCGCGTAAATCAACTTCGACAACGGCGCAGGCGCCGGCGCCGCAACAGACACAGTCGCGCTGCCGCCAACCAACGCACAACACACTGCAAACAACAGACGAACCTTCATTCCTTTCCCTTGCCTCCCTGCAAAGCCATCAACAGCCTCAAGGCTTGATCTGCCCGGATGCAAAGACACCCAGAGCAGATCAGCGGTGATCACACAGGTCGCTTACGGCACTGCAGCGGTGATCACGATCTCGATCTTCCACTCCGGGTTGGCCAGCTTGGCCTGCACCGTGGCGCGCGACGGGGTTGCGCCCTGTGGCACCCACTTGTCCCAGGCTTCATTCATGCCGGCGAAATCGGCCAGGTCGGCCAGGAATATCTCGGCACGCAGGATCTTGGTCTTGTCGGTCGGTGCCAGACGCAGCAGATCATCAATGGCCTGCAGCACCTGCTCGGTCTGGCCGACGATATCGGCGCTGGTGTCTTCCGGCACCTGCCCGGCCAGATAGGCCACGCCGTTGTGGATGGTCATTTCCGACATGCGCGGGCCGGTATCGAAGCGCTGGATCATCAGGGTGACTCCGTGTTGTGGATGTAGCCGCCATTGTGAGGGCAAGTGGAAGTTTCAGGCGTTTCTTTGCGTGAACGCCGCCACGATGCGAGCGCCACCAACAGCAGCCAGCCCACCACGACCGCAATCACCAGCTTCTGCCCCAGTCCGCGCGGGCTGCCACGCCACAGCACGTGCACCCACAACCCCGCAAAGGCCAACCACGCCCAGGCCCAGGTCAGCCAATACAGGCTCCGCCAGCGTGTGTCGCGGCCGAAGCACCAGGCCTGCAACAGCATGGCCACGGTCACGCACAGGAACGCGGTCTGTGCCGCCAAGCCATGAACCAGCGGCGCCAGCAGCGGTGCGTACTGCGGCAACCAGCTGTCGCCTATCGCTACCGTCGCCAAACCAAGCCCGGCCACGGCGAAAAGACTGGGCGGCAAGCCGCGCCGTGCATTGCCGTGCGCTTGCCGGTACAGCATCACGCCAAGCACGGCGATGGCCAGCGCCAGCAGGCAATAGACGCTGCGCAGCACAAGCCCATAGGGGCCATGCAGATACAGACTGAGGGTTGCCCGTACCCAGTCCAGGTCATCACGCGCAAACTGCAGGCCGATGGCAACAGCCAGGAACACCAGCAAGGCCAGCACCACGGCCAAGGCCAGCGCTGGCGATTGCCGAGCTCCCTTGTGCGAACCACTACCCATGTCCACTCCCCGCCGTTCGAGCAGCCAAGTCTAGTTCGCCTGTGGCCAGTGCGTTGACTGAAGGCGGTGAAAACGCTGCGCCGCGTACATGCAGCCATCATCACGCCAGGGGGCTAGTCTTATGCGTCCGCGCCGCACCAGCGCATAGCTCCCTCCCGTCTGCATGACCGCGTCTTCCACGTCTTCGGAATCTTCCATGCCGGGATGGCGGCGTGTTGCCGCCATCCTCGTCACCCTCGCCATCATGGCGATGGCGCTGCATGCCTTGGCCGGCGAGTTCAGCGACCATGGCTACCACCAGATCCGCGCCGCCGTGCGCGGTCTCTCCTGGTCGCAACTGGGCATGGCGACGCTGCTGGGCATGGCCAGCTACGCCTGCCTGATCGGATTCGATGCCATCGGTCTGCGCCGTGCGAAGCATCCACTGCCTGCAGCCCGCGTCGGCATCACCGCCTTCCTGGCCCACGCCGCCGGGCAGACCCTGGGCTTTGCCGCGCTGACGGGTGGTGCCATCCGCGTGCGCAGTTACGGCCGTGCCGGGCTCAGCCTTGCCGAGATCGGCCAGGTGGTGCTGATGAGCACCCTGGGCTTCGTGTTCGGCGCCTGGCTGCTGCTTGGCCTGGCCTTGCTGCTGGAACCGGGTGCCGCCGCGCTGGCATTGCCGATCTCGGCCACGGCGGTGCATGCGCTCGGCATCGGCTTGCTGGTCGGTTTCGCCGCGCTGCTGCTGTTGGTCGGTCGCGATGGCCGCAGCGTTGGTTGGGGTACGCACCGGATGTGGATTCCTGACCGTCGCACGGTAGTGGAAGTCACTGCACTGAGCGTGGTCGAGCTCTGTCTGGCCTCGGCCGCGTTCTACGTGCTGTTGCCGGCACAGGCCGAGGTCGGCTTCATGGGTTTCGTCGGCCTGTATCTGGTCGCGGTGGTGGCCGGACTGTTGTCCACCGTGCCGGCAGGCTTGGGCGTGTTCGAGTGGAGTCTGCTCAAGCTGCTGCCGCAGGTGGCGCCGGCCGCCATCCTCGCTGCTGCCGTGGCTTACCGCATCACCTACTACCTGCTGCCCTTGTTCCTGTCCGCGCTGTTGGCGGCCCTGGCCAGCGTGCGCCGCCCGCTGCGCAGTGGCGCCGGGACTGCGTGGTCGGTAATACGGCCGTGGCTGCCGCAGTTGATTGCGCTGGCGGTGTTCGCTGCCGGTGCATTGCTGCTTATCGACGGCACGCTGCCAGTACCCCATCAGCGGGTGTTGCCAGCATCACTGCCGATCGTGGAAACCTCGCACCTGCTCGGCAGCCTGGGCGGTGTGTTGCTGCTGCTGATCGGGCAAGGCCTGCAACGACGCAGCCACGCCGCGTGGATGCTGGCACTGGCGCTGTGCATTGCACTGCCGGTGCCGGCCTGGCTGCGTGGCGGCCATCTGACCGTGGCCCTGACCTTGCCGCTGGTAGCGGTGGCGCTATGGGCGGCACGTCGTGAGTTCTACCGCGAAGGTGCCCTGCTCGACGAGGCATGGTCCTGGCCGTGGCTGCGCAACGTCGCGCTGGTGCTGGTGGCGACCGTGTGGCTGCTGTTCTTTGTCTACAGCCACGTCGAATACCAGAACGAGCTGTGGTGGCAGTTCGCCACCTCCGGCAATGCGCCACGTGCATTGCGCGCCCTGCTGCTGGTCTGCATCGCGCTGATCGTGTTCGGGTTGGCGCGTCTGCTGCACAGCACCCGCAGCCCACTGCCGTTGCCGGACGCGGCAACACTGGAGCAACTGCGTCCGGTACTGGCCTTGGCCCAGGACACCCAGGCCTGCGTGGCAATGACCGGCGACAAGGCGATCCTGCGCAGCGAGGCCGGCGATGGCTTCGTGATGCTGCAGCGTTACGGCGGCTCGCTGGTGGCGATGGGCGACCCGGTTGGGCCACCGCAGGTGGCAGCCGCGCTGATCTGGAAATTCCGCGAGGAAGCCGACCGGCTCGGCCTGCGCCCGGTGTTCTACCAGACCAGCGACAAGTACTGGCAGCACTATCTGGATCTTGGCCTGACCCTGGTCAAGCTGGGCGAAGAAGCGATGGTGCCACTGCAGGATTTCAGCCTGGCCGGCAGCGAACGCGCGGACCTGCGCCAAGCCTGGAACAAAGGCAAGCGCGCTGGACTGAGCTTCAGGCTGGCGCCGGCCAGCGAGGTGCCGGCCCTGCTTGGCGAACTGGAAGAAATCTCGGACGCGTGGCTGGACGAAAAGGCCGGCGAAGAGAAAGGCTTCTCGCTGGGCAGCTTCGAGCCCGGCTACATGAGCCGTTTCCCGGTGGCGCTGGTCGAAGCGGAAGGGCGTATCGTCGCCTTCGCCAATATCTGGCAGGCACCGGCCGGGCATGAGTTGTCGGTCGACCTGATGCGGCATCGCCCGGATGCCCCCAAGGGCACGATGGATTTCCTGTTCATCGAGCTGTTCCTGTGGGGCGCGGCCAATGGCTATACCCGCTTCTCACTGGGCATGGCGCCACTGACTGGCCTGGCCCAGCACCGGCTGGCCGGCCGCTGGAACCGCTTCGCCAATCTGGTCGCGCGCCATGGCGAGCGCTTCTATGGCTTCAGCGGACTACGCCGCTTCAAGTCCAAGTTCGCACCGGAGTGGCGCCCGCGTTATCTGGCCGCGCCGGGTGGCGTGCACCTACCAGCGGCACTGCTGGATGTGACCCGGTTGATTTCGCTGGATCCGAGCAGGAAATAGCCATCTGCTTTTGTAGGAGCGGGGGGGGGGGGGGGGGGGCGCGGGGGCGGGCGGGGCGCCCGGGGCGGGGGGGGGGGGGGGGGGGGGCGCCCCCCCCCCCCGCCAGCA